>NZ_JAVRCL010000007.1:0-198511 GCF_034530775.1 Nostoc sp. DedSLP04
CTGGGGACTGGGGACTGGGGACTGGGGACTGGGGACTGGGGACTGGGGACTGGGGACTGGGGACTGGGGACTGGGGACTGGGGACTAGAGACTGGAACTGGGAAATAATTTTTCTACTATCCAATCTCCAATGCCCAATCCCCAATGCCCAATCCCCAATCCCCAATGCCCAATGCCCAATGCCCAATGCCCAATGCCCAATTATCAAGAGTCTGGCAATTGTGGAGGTTCAGCGTCAAACCATTTTTGATAAATTTGCTTATAAGTGCCATTGGATAACAAAGTTGCTAAACCTTTGTTAATTGCATCCAAATGCGGTGAATCTTTGGGCGTAGCAATCCCGTAGTATTCTTGGGTAAGCAAATCCGCAACAACTTTGATGCCTTTGAGTTTGCCATTTTTAATCGCATACAAAGTAGCGAAAGCATCGCTAACCACAGCATCAACGTTGCCATTGAGTAAGTCTTGGAAAAATTCTGGCCCAGAATTAAAAGTACTAATTTTGGCGTTGGGGATGGTTTTGGCAAAATCTGCCCCAGTGGAACCAATTTGGACAGCAATTTTTTTACCTTTGAGACTATTGAAGTCTTTAATATTTTGATTGTCTTCGCGGACAGCGATCGCAAGTCCGGCTTTAAAATAAGGTCGTGAAAAAGCAATTGTTTTCAGGCGTTCGGCGGTAATTGTGATTCCACTAATTGCTGCATCAACTCTTTTAGCTTGCAAAGTTGAGATCGTGCCATCAAAGGGCAGACTTTCAAACTGGATCGTAAAATCTGCTACTTTAGCGATGCCTGCGGCGGGCGACGCCAACGCATTCATCAAATCAATATCAAAACCTGCTAACTTCCCGTCAGCTGTTTGAAATTCAAAAGGGACAAAGGTGGGGTCTGTGGCCACCTTGAGAATTTTAACATCTGGGCTAGTAGTGGGATATAAACTTTGACAGGCAATAATTAGTAGTAGGCAGCCTAAGCTTAGAATTAGCTGCTGCCACTTGAAGTTAATTAATTTCACCATAGTAATTTTGTTCTAGCAACCAATTTTTATGATACTTGTCAAGATGTTATAAGAAAGAATACATACGTATGACTTTTTGCTAATTGCCTTTGTGTGTGTTCTATATTCTGACTCTCAATTTTTAATCGCTTATGGCTTCTACCACTTCTGCTTACCAAATTGCTGATTTGTTCGCCGAAAGAGCTAGAAATCTGACACCACCAACTTACGGCACTGAGTTAACCAAAATCATCACCGTCAGCTTTGCCTATGGTCTGGCTGACCCAATTCTCTTTCCTCATGCTGATTTGTCTGCTGCAAGTGCTGCTGTACTGGCAGAAGAAGCTCCGCTCGCTCTCAATTACGGGCCACCTTCAGCCCAACTTTATGAACAAATAATCCTCCGCTTGCAGGCTCAAGGAATCCCTGCCGATCGCGATCGCGTGATTATTGGCTACGGTTCAGGTCAGATTTTGGGCTTGCTACCAGATGTGTTTGTTGAACCTGGTGATGTGGTAATTGTGGAAGGGCCAACCTTCTTGGGAGTAGTTAATAGATTTGTCCAGGCTGGCGCCCGCCTGATTACCATTCCTGTAGATGAGATGGGAATGGATGTAGATGCGTTAGAAGAAACTTTAAGCGACTTGAAAAAACAGGGGATTCGACCCAGGTTTATTTACACTATCCCTACTTTTCATAATCCCACAGGCTCTACTATGCCGTTATCTCGTCGCCAAAAACTGGTAGCGTTAGCGGCTGAGTATGGCGTGTTGGTGGTAGAAGACGATGCCTACAGCGATTTGCGCTTCCAAGGTGAAGTTATGCCATCCTTGGCAAGCCTTGACAAGGATGGGTGGGTGTTATACGTGAATACCTTCTCGAAAATCATTGCGCCTGGTATCCGGCTAGGCTGGGCTTGTGGCGATCCAGCAATTATTGAGCGGTTGGCAATGTTCAAAAGTGAAGGGCCTGTGGGGCCGTTTGTCAGCCATGTGGTTGGTCGCTACTGTGCTACAGGCAAATTAGATTATCATATTCAGGAGCTAATCGCCTACTACAAACATAAATGTAATTTGTTGTTGGAAGCGATCGCTCAGGAGTTTCCCACTGATGTAGTTGCTTTGCGACCAAGTGGTGGGTTTTATGTGTGGTGTAAATTGCCGTCAGACATCAGCGCCAAAGCACTCTTAACTGCTGCCAATGAACATGGCATCAGCTTTCTCCCAGGAACTCGCTGCTACGCCAATGGACAGGGAGATGATGCCATCAGGTTAGCTTTTAGCTTTCAACCAACTAAAAAGATTGTCGAGGGAATCGCTACCTTGGGAGCAGTGCTACGTGGATGGCGGTAATTCGTAATTCGTAACTCGTAATTCGTAATTTGTAATTCGTACCTCGTTCCCAGTCTCAGACTGGGAATGCTCTTTGAGAGGCTCCCACCTCCTATCTTAGTGGTAGCAGCCCAATGAAGACCATTTCCTTTTTACAACCTGGAAATGAGATTTTGGTTTTTAATAAATTTTGTAAATCTTTAAAAAATTTGCTCCAAGCGCTGAAAATCGCGCTGGACTTCATACCAGAGACTTTTATTATGAGGGTCTGTTTTCAAAGCTTTTTTAAGATAAATTCTGGCTTTGAGTAGTTGTTTTTCGGAAATTAGCGCCCGTCCCCAAATTTGATAGGCGATCGCTAACCATTGACGAACTTCTGCATCTGTTGACAAACGATCTGCTAAAGCTTCCGCCAGGGCGATCGCTTGCGGAAATCGTTTTTCTTGCAAAAATCGCTGCAATTGCTCATAAGTCTTCCACTTCAGCCGTTCTTCTATTTCCAACAGATTAGGCGGCTTTGGTTTCCCTGATTCTTGACTTGTCACCGTTGTTACTGGTGTTTTCTGCCTATGCGTTGCCTTAGCGTCATCACGCCCACCAGATGTTGATACCTGAGTTGAATGTGCCACAGTTTCCTCTGGTAGTACCACTGTCATCAGGAGTTTGTACGCTTCTGTCAAGGCAATAAACTTATCTTTGGCTTTGTTGTCATCTGGGTTGATATCGGGATGATATTGCTGCGCCAGTCGTCGGTAAGACGCTTTGATGTCAGCAAAAGAAGCTCCCGATCTTAAACCTAGTAAACGGTAGCAATCTCCAAGATCCATCTTGAGCTATCAGCTATCGAATATTTAGCTATTGGCTATTATCTGTCAGTATCAGCTTCAAGCCCGGACTATTAATGATAAGGGCTAATTTTCTATTTTAAAGTTCAATGTTGACAGTTTGTTTATAAAAGGGCATTGGGCATTGGGCATGGGGCATGGGGCATGGGGCATTGGGCATGGGGCATTGGGGAATTAATTATTCTTCCTTGTTCCTCTGCTCCTCTGCTCCTCTGCTCCTCTGCTCCCCTGCCCCCTACCTCCCTACTAACCAGCTACTACAGAGGTTCGTTCTTCAATCACACGGTCAATTAAACCGTATTCTTTTGCCTCTTCGGCAGACATGAAAAAGTCACGATCCATATCTTTTTCAATTTTTTCTATGGTCTGACCTGTTTTATCAGCATAAATGCCATTGAGCTGGTGACGAATCCGCAGAATCTCTCTAGCTTCAATTTCGATATCGGTTGCTTGTCCACGGGTACCACCTGAAGGCTGGTGAATCATAATCCGTGAGTGAGGCAATGCTAGGCGTTTGCCTTTGGTGCCAGCAGCCAGCAGGAAAGACCCCATTGAAGCAGCTAAACCCACGCAAATAGTCACTACATCTGATTTTATATGTTGCATGGTGTCAAAAATAGCCATGCCAGATGTAACCATTCCACCGGGAGAATTGATGTATAAATAAATGTCTTTACCTGGATCGTCTGAGTCCAGATACAGCATTACAGCGATAATTTGATTGGCAATTTCATCATCAATATCACGCCCCAAGAATATAATCCGTTCTCGGTAAAGGCGATCGTAGATGCTAATCCAATCTGTATATTGTCCACCGGGCATCCGGTAAGGAACTTTAGGAACGCCTATAGGCATAATTTACTCCGTTTTTAATTAGTCAGTCATTAGTCATTGGTCATTGGTCATTGGTCAATTGGTTGTTAACATTAATAATTTTTGGTTATTAACATAAGGACAAAGGACGAATGACAAAGGACAAAAGATAAATTAAAGAACACTGGCAGGAAGTGGAGGATTGGCGAGTTCTTCTTTCTCAAAAACCCGGTCAATTAAACCGTATTCCTTCGCTTCATAGGGTGTTAAATATAACAACCGATCCATGTCTTTAGTAATTTTTTCTGGAGCCTGTCCAGTGGTGCGATGTAAGATATCAACTAACGCCCCTTTATTTACCAAAACTTCCCTGGCGCGAATTTGAATATCCGTTGCTTGACCTTGGGCGTAGCTCTTGGGCTGATGCAGGATAATCGAGGAGTGAGGCAAACTAGCGCGGCAACCTTTTGTACCAGCACTGAGAAGCATCGCTGACATTCCCATCGCGGAACCGACGCAGATGGTGTGGATAGGAGGCTTGATATATTTCATGGTGTCATAGATGGCGAAGGCTTCGGTTTCAAAGCCAATGGGTTCGCCACTGTAACCGGAAGTGCCGGTGGAGTTGATATAGATTTTAATCGGTTTTTCGGGGTCGTCGGATTGCAAAAACAGCAATTGGGCCACGATCAATTCCGTGACAGCAGGCACCAGTGGCATCCCAATATAGACGATTCGCTCCTTCAATAAAAGGGAAGGTAAATCTGGCGGTGGTGTCCGGTAAAAGTTATCGCCGTAATATGGGGCTTGAACAGCCTTGATTGGGGAATTGTCCATAGCAACTGATCGCCTGAAACTATGCCGTTAACTGTAATACATCCTAGCGCGATGCACGCTTCCCTCAAGGTGCGGATTTCTCCCTAATGCTGAAGGTGGCTTCGCATCTGCCAACGCTTGGCTTCTAAGATATTCTGATTATATTAGTGTATTTGTGTTGGATAGGTTTTCCGTAGAGCTAAAGTGGTGCTTTGAAGTTATTTTTTAATATGTATATCCTGAATAGGGACTCTGAGTTATGAAGGTTAATTTGCAGCCTGCCTTGAATGATGGTAATTTGGACGCAAATCAACTGAACAGTCAACGTCAGTTGGGAATTTCGATTTCGGCGATCGCAGAAAATCAAGACCGTCATGTACCCCTAAATTTATGCTTAATTCTCGATCATAGTGGTTCGATGAATGGGCGATCGCTAGAAACGGTAAAAAAAGCAGCGAATCGTCTGGTGGATAGACTTAACCCTGGCGATCGCCTGAGTGTGGTAGTTTTCGATCACCGTGCCAAAGTCTTAGTACCCAGTCAAAGTATCGAAAATCCAGAGAAAATCAAACAGCAAATCAATCGCCTAGCCGCCGATGGGGGAACTGCAATTGATGAAGGGCTGCGCTTGGGGATTGAAGAGTTGGCGAAGGGAAAAAAAGATACTGTTTCCCAAGCTTTTTTATTAACCGACGGTGAAAATGAACACGGTGATAATAATCGCTGTTTGAAATTTGCCCAATTGGCTGCTAGCTATAATTTGACTTTAAATACTTTGGGATTTGGTGACAACTGGAACCAAGATGTTTTAGAAAAAATTGCCGATGCTGGCTTAGGTACTTTATCTTATATTCAAAAACCCGAACAGGCAGCCGAAGAGTTTAATCGCCTGTTTAGCCGCGTTCAAACAGTGGGATTAACTAATGCTTATCTGTTATTCTCTCTGATGCCCCATGTCCGGTTAGCGGAACTTAAACCCATCGCCCAAGTTTCCCCAGACACAATCGAGTTACCACTGCAACAAGAAGCTGATGGACGTTTCGCTGTGCGATTGGGAGATTTAATGAAAGATGCAGAACGGGTAATCTTAGCTAATATTTATTTGGGACAATTGCCAACAGGTGAACAAGCGATCGCTAATGTGCAAGTCCGCTACGACGATCCAGCCGCTAACAAAGTAGGTTTAGTTACACCAAATATCCCAGTTTATGCCCATGTAGTCAAAAATTACCAAGCAGACCCGAATCCCCAGGTGCAACAGTCTATTTTGGCATTAGCGAAGTATCGCCAAACTCAGTTAGCCGAGACGAAATTACAACAGGGCGATCGCTCTGGTGCGGCGACAATGTTACAAACGGCTGCGAAAACTGCTTTGCAAATGGGAGATACTGGGGCGGCAACAGTGTTGCAAACTTCTGCTACTCAGCTGCAATCTGGTGGGGATTTATCTGAAAGCGATCGCAAGAAAACCAGAATTGTCTCCAAAACAGTTTTGCAAGATACCCCTCCTCAATGAAAGTTAAATTGCTCTCGGCGTTAAATGACAATAATGTTGATGTGGCTCAAACAAGTAGCCAACGTCAATTGGCAATGACGATTTTTGCGATTGCTGGTGAGTCCGATCAAAATCTCCCCCTAAATCTCTGCTTGATTTTGGATAGAAGTGGTTCCATGCATGGACATCCAATTAAAATGGCGATCCAGGCGGTGGAAGGTTTAATCGATCGGTTGAAAGTAGGCGATCGCATCTCGGTTGTAGCTTTTTCTGGCACTGCGGAAGTCATTATCCCCAACCAAGCGATTGAAGACCCCGAAAGCATCAAATCTCAAATAAAAAGCAAACTGACTGCTAGCGGCGGTACTGCGATCGCTGATGGTTTGGAATTGGGAATTACAGAACTGATGAAGGGCACAAGAGGCGCTGTTTCTCAGGCGTTCCTGCTGACGGATGGACATGGTGAAAGCGGTTTGCGGATTTGGAAGTGGGATATAGGGCGAGATGACAATAAGCGCTGTCTGAAACTGGCGCAAAAGGCTGCCAAACTTAACCTAACTATTAACACTTTCGGATTTGGCAATAGCTGGAATCAAGATATGCTAGAAAACATTGCCGATGTCGGTGGTGGGACTCTAGCTTATATCGAACGTCCCGAACAAGCTGTGGAGCAATTTAGCCGACTGTTTGGACGGATTCAATCGATTGGGCTAACTAATGCTTACTTGCTGTTATCTTTAGTGCCCAATGTCCGACTAGCAGAATTGAAACCCGTTGCTCAAGTTGCCCCAGACACAATCGAGTTACCTGTGGAAACTGAAGCTGACGGTAGCTTTGCTGTGCGTTTGGGAGATTTGATGCAGGATGTAGAACGGGTAGTTTTGGCGAACATTTATCTGGGACAATTGCCAGAAGGTAAACAAGCGATCGCTCATCTGCAAATTCGTTATGATGACCCGTTGGTTAACGAACAAGGTTTACTTTCGCCCTTGATGCCGGTGTATGCAGATGTAGTGCGGGCGTATCAACCGACATCTAATCCCCAGGTACAACATTCTATTTTAGCATTAGCGAAGTATCGCCAAACCCAGTTAGCCGAGGCGAAATTGCAACAAGGCGATCGCACTGGTGCAGCAACGATGTTGCAAACGGCTGCTAAAACAGCTTTACAAATAGGAGATAAAGGTGCAGCAACAGTGTTGCAAACTTCCGCTACTCGCTTGCAAGCTGGGGAAAAACTTTCCGAAGCAGACCTTAAGAAAACTAGGATTGTATCAAAGACTGTTTTACAGGAATAGTAAAAATCCAGCTTAAGGTAATGGATGGTTGAGATGGACAAGTATGATTCATATCCGTTTTAGTGACGACCATTATGGCGGTGAGATTGATCTATCAGGTACACCGGGAGATTTGAGAAGCATTCGCCAATCGATTCTTGAATTCCTTCAAGCTCAGAATGTGCAAGTTTGTATTCCTGTCAATGAACTTGACCCAGCACCTTATGATTCTTGTTTAAATTCGTTACTCATTCGTAAGAGTGATTGTTCTCTCAAGGTTATGGTTGATGGCAGTTCTTTAAAGATTGAAGGAACACCAGAGAAACTAGAAGTGTTTGCAGACTGGTTTAATTTTGACACTAGTACAGAATCAGGCTATCATCACCACTTTGACTACTACGAAGGAAATGAGTGGGTTGATCCTGCCTCAGTTTCATTAATAATCTCAGTTCAGTAATGTGTACATCGGCAACCGAGCAGACGTGCAATAAAGTTACTAATTGCAGAATACCTGTATTTTTTAATTTGTGGAGTTAGTTAAATCGGTAATACTTGTGTTGTTTCAGGAGGGCATTTAACTACACCATTTATGTATTCTGGACGCGATGGTACACGCCCAAATTCATTACTTCTACAGACAATACTTATTAGTTTCACTTGCTTGTTCCCAGGAATGCGAACTGCAAAGCTCGCTCCAACATACCACCTAAGTTCAAAGCCAAACATACCACCACAGTCGTCTTGAACGCCATAGCTATAAACAGCATCAATGGTTGTCTTAGAGAGAATATTAGTATCTGTTTTAGTATAGTACTGATAACATATTTGTGTTCCAAAAATTGGTGGAGATGAGCCATAGTTAGTTGCTGGTTCGTCAGGAGGTATAAAAAATATTTTGTTCTTTAAGAAGTAGTTTCTTTGAGTTTTAACTTTAGATATAATTTGCTTTTCTGCTTCTTCCTCCAGTCTTGATATTTTTTTATCCATTGCCTTATTTTCATCTTCTTTCTCACACCCACCAACAAAGAAACTCAGCAGAATAATGCTAAAAACTAAAAATTTTAGAGAAGGGTAAATAAATTTATTAGTATAATTACAAATCGGTTGTAACTTTCCTAAGTGTCGCAGATGCTTCAATTTTTCCAACATAAAGTAATGGGTTGAAAAGTTAAATCTAACTACGTGACAATAGTAATCTCTAGGTATTAAATCTATATCGTAAAGAATACCTGAAAGATTCTTGCTGAATGAAGCTTGCAAGCTAACGGCTCAACGATAGATCAACATGAATGCGGAAATTACTTAAATAAACAAGCAAACTGGGGTTTGAGAAAGTAAAAGCTCTTTTTACTTGCGGAAAACACCAAAATGAGAAAGCAGACTGGGGTTTGAGAAAGTAAAAGTTCTTTTTGCTTGCGGAAAACACCAAAATGAGAAAGCAAACTGGGGTTTGAGAAAGTAAAATGCCATTTTGAGTAAGCAATATGGCTTTTTGCTTATTAAATATGAAGTTTTGAGAAAGTAATATGGCTTTTTGCTGATTGAATATAAATTTAAGTTAAATATGCGAAAGTTTAGACATCCGGCAACAACGGTAAACGATGGTGTCAATACCTGCATCACGTAGCAATGCTGCCGCAGAGGGTGGTAATCCTTGCTCAAGCAACAATTTCATAGCGGTTAGGTAGTTCAATGATGCGATCGTCCAAGTAAGACGATGCAAAAATTAAGGTTTGCATTTTCCAGATTAGCACTTTGCGAAAGCCCTGAACTTGCAAAGACTAGCAAAACTCTGCTAAAAGTGCTACAGGTAAATGATTAGTAGCTTGAAAAGTACACATGAAAACCACTGGCATTCATCATGTAGCGATTATTTGTTCTGACTACGATCGCTCCAAAGCATTTTATGTCGAAACTTTAGGCTTTTCGATTATTCAAGAGACTTTTCGCGCCGCCAGAAATTCTTATAAATTAGATTTAAAAGTTGCAGAAAATACTCAAATCGAACTATTTTCTTTTCCAAATCCTCCAGAACGACCTAGTAAACCAGAGTCTTGTGGTTTAAGACATCTTGCTTTTCAAGTTGATGATGTAGAAGAAACTGTTTTTTATTTAAAATCAAAAGGGTTAGAGGTAGAAAATATCAGAGTTGATGAAATTACAGGTAAAAAGTATACTTTCTTTAAAGACCCAGACAATTTACCATTAGAAATTTATGAGCGTTAAAATTACTGCTAACAGGCAAACTTATTATCACTATAGATAATGAAGCGATTGCACCACTGTAATTGTCAATCTCCTGAAATCAAGTTATTTTGATTCTAAGTCAACTTTACAGCATAAAATTTATTTGGTTGTTTGGAGGGCAGTAAATACTTCTACCAAAAGAATCGCCAGTTTCAGCATCCCTTACTTCCACAAGTTTAGCGTTATCAGTACAGACACTTCTACCTCTAGACATTCTCAAATCACCTTGGACAAAACCAGTCACTATCCACACCATTCGGTTGTTGGAAATCGATGATTTGTATAGCCCTGTTTTAGCTGCAAATTCCTCGTATGTTGTAAGTTTTGCTTCTGTGATTTGCATCTTACTAGACTTTTTGATAACACTTTCAATCGTAATAAAACGGCTTGTTGGTAAGCTATTATTTGCAGGATATATTCGTAATTTTGAGTTAAATGGTATTGGTTGATTGACTGGCTTTTTTGTCTGTACTGGTTTAGCTATGACTGTCTGCACTAGCAATAAATTAGTGGTGCTAGCAAATATAAAAGCAGATAATGAAGTTATTCTAAAAATATTAACTGTAGTGCAAATGCGCTTCATAATGCTCAGAATTTTAACAATTTCATACCACTTTAAGCGATCGCTCCCATGAGTGATTGCATCATCACGCAACTCTATTCTGTCAGAACATCAAGTTTAGCTAGTTTTTTTAAGCTTTTTTCTGGGTTGCCAGTTGCGCCCATTGGTTTAAATCTGGTATATTCCCAGTCAAAAAACTCAAAAGCGATCGCTAGTAGATAAATATCTGCAATATCCAGCCAAAGAACCCAGGATAATGAATCATAATTAATCTCTATAGCTTTGAGTTATCAGCCATCAGCCGCTAGTTACCAGCCGGAAGCTGAGATGCCGAATACTCAAGGCTTTGGATTCAACTTAACGAATTGACTATGAATTCTGAACAAATCAAAAATTCTCTAAATATTTCGCCAGCGATACGTGTAGGAGTACTGGGTTTCGGCGGACTCGGACAAGCCGCCGCCAAAGTCGTTGCTGGCAAACGAGAAATGATTTTAGTCGCAGCAGCAGATCAAAAAGGTTACGCTTATGCTGCTGAAGGTTTAAATACTGAAAAATCCGTTGCAACCTATCAGTCCCAAGGTTCAGTGGGTTATTTAGAGCCAATTGGTACATTAACAAATCAAAGTATTCAGGATTTAATCGAAATAGCTGAAGTAGATGGGTATTTTTTGGCTTTACCCAACCTACCTAATGACTTTATTCCCAATGTCGCCAAGGAATTTATCAAATCTGGTTGGCGTGGGGTACTAGTAGATGCAATCAAACGCACTACTGCTGTAGAACAACTCATAGCGATGAAAGAGGAACTGCAAGCCGCCGGGATTACCTACATGACAGGATGCGGTGCTACACCTGGACTATTAACAGCAGCAGCAGCTTTAGCCGCCCAAAGTTACGCCGAAATTCATCAAGTTGAAATTACCTTTGGGGTAGGAATTGCTAACTGGGAAGCTTACCGCGCCACTGTTCGTGAAGATATAGGTCACATGCCTGGTTACACAGTAGAAGCTGCTAGGGCGATGACTGACGCAGAAGTAGAAGCCTTACTAGATAAAACTAATGGCGTGCTGACCTTGAAAAATATGGAACACGCTGATGATGTGATGTTAGAAGTAGCCGGGATAGTAGGGCGCGATCGCGTTACAGTTGGTGGTGTCGTCGATACTCGCAATCCTAAAAAGCCTCTCAGCACTAATGTGAAGGTAACAGGACGTACTTTTGAAGGGAAGATTTCTACCCATACATTTACTCTGGGAGATGAAACCAGCATGGCAGCAAATGTCTGCGGCCCTGCTTTCGGCTATCTCAAAGCTGGTAGACAATTGCACCAACGCGGCATCTATGGAATATTCACCGCAGCTGAAATTATGCCCCAATTTGTTAGGTAAGTACGGGACTGGGGACTGGGGACTGGGGACTGGTGACTGGTGACTAGGAATAAGCTGTTGCGCCTTTAATTTGCACTAATATTTTTAAAATATGATTGTGGGGTGGGCATCTTGCCCGCCCTGATAATGCAAGTTGTATACGTAACAGCTTACCCAATCCCCAATCCCCAATTCTTATAATGGTATTTTAGTGCTGATAAATCGGAGGTAAGTGCGATCGCTACGGTACACTGGCAGGAACGAGTTGGTAATCAAAGAGATTGGATTTGGCGTGGCTGGCAAACTCGCTACACTTACATTCGTCCTAGCCAAAGTCACCCCAATACAACACCGCTAATTTTGTTACATGGCTTTGGCGCTTCCATTGGTCATTGGCGACATAATTTAGAGGTATTGGGTGAGCATCACACAGTTTACGCCATAGATATGTTGGGTTTTGGTGCTTCTGAAAAAGCCGCAGCTAATTACAGCATCGAACTCTGGGTTGAGCAAGTTTACGATTTCTGGAAAACATTTATCCGTCAACCAGCAATATTAATAGGCAATTCCAACGGTTCACTGATATCTATGGCCGCCGCCGCCGCCCACCCCGATATGGTGCTAGGTATGGTGATGATGAGTTTACCAGACCCGTCATTAGAACAAGAAGCAATTCCTCTTGTGCTGCGCCCACTTGTCACAGCAATTAAAAATGTTGTTGCTTCGCCGTTGATACTTAAACCTGTGTTTAACTTCGTGCGCCGTCCTGGGGTGCTGCGTCGCTGGGCACGTCTTGCATACGCTAACCCAGAAGCGATTACCGATGAACTGATCGAAATTTTAGCAGGGCCTCCCCAAGACCGGGGTTCTGCGAGGGCATTTAGTGCTTTATTCAAAGCGGCGATCGGAATTAACTTTAGCCCCAGTGTCAAGACAGTATTACCAACCTTAACAATTCCGATGCTTTTAATTTGGGGACAAAAAGATCGGTTTGTGCCGCCAGCCCTAGCTAGCCAATTTGCCCAGTATAACGAGAAGTTGGAACTGCTAAATCTGGAAGACGTAGGGCATTGTCCCCATGATGAATGTCCAGAACAAGTTAACCAAGCGATTTTAGATTGGATTGAGAGAGGAGTTAGGAGTTAGGAGTTAGGAGTTAGGAATTAGGAGTTTGAATTCTTCCCCTGCTCCCTCATCTCCCTCATCTCCCTCAAGCTTCTGCCTTCTTGCACCTAGCCAATCGTTGCTTGGTTAGTGTCAACATCTGTAGCACCATTTACAGAACGCGCCACAGAAACCATTTTGTTGAGAATTTCTTGACTGGGAACTTTACCTTTCAACACTACAGTGCTACCCGTCTGAGCCACCCAAAGGGTATTAACATCGTCGAGTTGGGGATCTTCATCAAATGCCAACGCTACCCGCTTTGCTAAACCACTTTGATCGTATTCCCCGCTTAATCCCAGACGTTCTGGGGGTATTGATTGCGTAGCACTAGCAACATCACTACTAGGAGCTTGCTGTATAGCCTGTGGAGCCGGATTTACTTCTGCATTTTGAGGTTTTTCCATGCCAAACAATCTTTGTAGCCAACCCATAAAAACTTTTCTCCTATTAGAAACCGATCAAATCTGAGTATAAAAGGTTTGCAACAAATGCTGCATCTGCCAACAAAAAGATATACATTCAATCAAATTCTTGCTTGCAGTAGAATTTCTAAACAATTTCTCGATTGGAAATGCAATGAGTGCAGCTCTTAAGTTTACAATAGGAGGTCGCACTGAAAATTTAGTGCGGTAGTAGGTCTAGCATTGCCCTTAGCTAGTGTCTGCGTTACTCAATTCCTGCTCTAGCCTCTGTTGGCGAAGATGAAACATACCCTTTCAGTTCTCGTAGAAGATGAGGCGGGTGTTCTTTCCCGCATATCTGGTTTATTTGCGCGTCGCGGCTTTAATATTGAAAGCCTTGCTGTTGGCCCTGCTGAACAAGGAGGAGTCTCCCGAATTACAATGGTTGTCCCTGGTGACGATCGCGTGATCGAGCAACTCACTAAGCAACTGTACAAGTTAGTCAATGTCTTAAAAGTCCAGGATATTACCGAAACTCCTTGTGTAGAGCGGGAATTGATGCTTTTGAAGGTGAATGCTAGTACCAGCAATCGCTCAGAAGTGATCGAACTGTCTCAGATTTTCCGGGCGCGAGTCGTGGATGTGGCGGAAGATTCTCTCACTTTAGAAGTTGTGGGAGATCCAGGTAAACTAGTAGCGATCGTGCAAGTATTACAAAAATTTGGTTTGAAAGAAATCGCCCGTACTGGCAAAATTGCCCTAACTCGTGAGTCAGGCGTGAATACTGAGTTACTCAAATCTTTGGAAGCAAAGGTTTAGTTGGGAATTTAAATCAAGACTCAGAAATACTCAAACGCAGCAGAAGTTATAGTGGCAATTGTTACTATGACTTCTATTTAGGGACTAGCAAAAAAGAAATATTCAACTACCCACGAACCGCATAGTTTATAATTTATGTACAACTTTATGTACATTAACTAATGTTGTTTTACAAAATCACATCCCCAACCGATGCGAGAAATGACTTTTTTAAGTTATTAGAGCTGGTAGTAGAAAATCATCAGGTGTATATGATCAACCGTCGTGATGGTGAAAATGTAGCCTTGATTGCTGAATCAGATTTAGTGAGTTTACTTGAGACGGTTTATCTTTTGCGATCGCCTGCTAATGCGCGTCGTTTACTGGATGCAATAGAGGAGTCGAAAACAGGTAACATCCAATCTCAAACGCTAGCAGAACTTCAGCAGGAGTTGGGGATTGAGCAAGAAGAAAAAAAAAGCTGAACCTATTGAAATTAAACCAGTTATTGTTAATCGCAGTCCTGGTTTTAGTTCTCAATTTAAAGAAGATTTAGCTTGGTGGTTTAAGCAGGATTTTCAGAAAGCATCGAAAATATTAGATTTGGTTACGGCTGTAATGCAAGACCCGTTTGAGGGGATTGGTAAACCAGAACCATTAAAATATATGGATGCAGATATTTGGTCGCGGCGAATTGATTTAGAACATCGGCTTGTATATCGGGTGGGAAACACTCAGATTGATTTTTTAGCTTGTCGGTATCATTACGAATAAGGGCTGATTAACTACCTTTCAATTTTAGCGATCGCTTCTTCTGGCGAGAGATTACCATAGATTACGGACAAAATCCCTGGTAAGTATTCATCCATCATCGTGACGTTAGCGTAAACCACCCGTTGAATGAGTGCTGAACTGAGGCGATCGCCTTCCAGATCAATACTAGTTTTGTAGCTAATCTCTCCATCAGCAAAGTCTAGCTCAAAGTTGCCGATAACCATGCCTGAATTAGCTCTAGTTATAAGCATCATTTTCACCAATTTATTCAAGGCTTAGGCAAATAAGCTTTGGAAACACCACGTATAAAATTTAATTGCTTGTCAAAGTCCTCTATGTAGAGTTCGTGGGTTCAACCTGCATAAGTCCTGTTATTGTATAATGCAAAACCTCTTCAAAAAGGCAAAATTTCAGTTTTTTGCGAGAGGAGCTACCAATTACTCTGCACTCCCCAACCCTGAGTCTGGTTTTTCTGCGATGAACACGATACTATGAGGTACCCTGTTTACACCTAGTTTCTCGCCCAAATTTTCTTCCCTCCAACCAGTAAGTTCTTCAGTCGTGAACTTCGTGTAACCTAATTCAATGCGATGAATACCGGCAGATATCTGGCGAATTGAGTGCTGTGCGGCTTGTTCGTCACTCGATGAAGGGTTCTGTTTCTTAAACTTTGCAAACTCTATCTTAAAGTTATTACGATTGCTGTCCGCAAGGGAAATTGAAAGCCGTGAGGGTTTATGACCGAAAGCGTTTTTATAAGCTTTGTTCACTTCCTCAAGGGCTACTTTGGTAAAAGATAATCCTCCTTCGATTTTCAGTTTGCTTACGATTTGATTGTTAATGTTGAGATTGTGAGTCTCAATAACCATATTAGGGCCCTTTTCATCAGGCTTGCCCTCCTCGTTTAGGTCTACAAGCGCATAGCACCATTCGACCCTCGAGTCCCCAACCTGAGCGTAGAGAACAATTTCCCATAAGTTTTTGGTTTTTCGGGGTTCCCCAGGCAAAATGTCTTCCCGACGAATCGTTTTTGTATTTGTCT
Organism: Nostoc sp. DedSLP04; assembly: GCF_034530775.1. NCBI lineage: Bacteria > Bacillati > Cyanobacteriota > Cyanophyceae > Nostocales > Nostocaceae > Nostoc > Nostoc sp. DedSLP04. The sequence goes on from NZ_JAVRCL010000007.1 coordinate 15,938, forward strand.
TTTCTTCCTTATCTGTCTCTCCTTCAGGGTTGATTACGCCCTTGACATGAACAATTTCCCTAATATTGTCTTTGCTATCGATGACGAGTTCTAAAGAGGTCATCTTGTACTTGGACTTAATTCCTGGCAGGCGCTTCTTGACCTGCTCAGAAGATATCTTATCGTCCTCAAGCAGCTTGTCAGCTTCCGCCAAAGCCTTATTAAGGTCAGCTTCCTTCTCCTCTTTGGTTCGCTCGTCCGGTTTACCGCTCTTACTCTTCTCCTTATCCTTATCCTTCCCAAACCCAAGTTTCTTCGCAAACTTCACAGCCTGAGCAATCACCCAATCAACTGCCTTTTCAACTGGACGGCGCAGTTTTTGGAAAATTGCCTGAATCTTGCCAGCAATACCACCCAAGCCCAAAAGACTTGCTAGGAAACTGATGACCACAGGTAACGACTTAGCTAGGGCATTTTCAACCCCCTTAACTGCTTGATTGATCGCACCAGAAGCGATCGCACTGACAGCATCCAAAATTGCGTTAATCAAGCTTGCAATTTGCTGGGCGCGTTCAATGAAAAAGCTGATAATTTGGTAAATCGCCTTGGCAGCTTTCACAAATGCTGAGGCTGGAGTCAGGAGACTGAGAACCCACTCTACCCCTGCAACAATCACGGTTTCAATTACAAAGTCCTTAATCGGTTTAATGACAAGCTCATTGAGATCGCCCATCCGGTCTTGGACAAACTCCCAAATACCAGCTACTCCTTCGCTAGCTAAGACTTTAAATATGTCGAAGCTTTGTTCGAGATGGCCGACCTTTTTCTCACCCAATCGTTTCACAGCTTGTGCCCGAATTACCTGATAGGTGAATCCTAAAACCTCCGATACCAAGCCAAAGATACCTTTGAGGTCAAATTTTTTCGGCATCTCAATACCAGATTCTGCCATCGTGCCGGTCAGCCAACCGATTAAACCTTTTTTCAGGTGCTTGCCGATATTATTCATAAAGTTCAGGAAGCCTTGCTTAAGCGCCTGAATCAAATTACCCAAAAAACCAATCGGGTCTTTAAGGATTTGTTCAACCACACCCGCAACCCTTCCCAACACCTGCATGAGCATTTTGGTCAGTTCAATGATCGTCTTTATAACTCCCACAACAGCATCGAGAGCCTTTTGAACTAGACCTTGATTTGCCGCCTTCATCTCATCAATGCGGGCATCAACAGCTTCCAAATTCTCTTGATATTTCTGCGCTAGAGTCTCAATTAGCTCATTTTCTTTATCTTTGACGCTTTGTTCCAACGCATCAAACTTGCTATCAATGTCTGTTGCTGCTTGTTGACCAACTGCTTTCAGGTCTTGAGGCAATTGGTTAACATAGTTTTGAATTTCCTGCTTGCCTTTGGTAATTTCCGCTTTGGCTTGGGTTAGCCCTTTGCTGATAATGGCGACAACTTTGTTGATCACACCATCCATCTTATCGATGTAAAGCTGCCGACCCTCTCGATAGAAGGCGTTCACCTCTGACGGCATACCGAGCAATTTGTCTATTCCCCATTTTACTGGGCCAGAAATGCCGCTATAGCGATCGCTCTTATAATCGTCCATCCGCTTGCCAACGTAATCCTCGAAGGCTTTTTTGGCATCAGCAGCACCAGCATCAAAGGCTTGTATAACTTGCCCGTCTAGTTCGTTGAGGGTTTTCTCAACTTTGCTTTTGGTCTTGTCATAAATCTTATTAATATCACCAGCAACTTTTGCCCGTGCTTGCTCATCCTTGCTCTTGGCACCCACCTGCTGCTCCCCTACCTGACCCAGGTTTTGGGTACGGATACCGTGCATTGCTTGGAGATGCTGCTGGGCTGTAGCTTCTGCCGTAGCTTGAGCGGTTGCGAGTATCCCTTGCTCTTGTTGGCGATATTGTGGCGGCGCTTCTTGTGCATTGGTTTGGGCGTCTTTCTTGGCTGCGAGTGCCCCTTGAAACTCCGGTTCATTGGAGTTTGCCAATTGCTCCTCGGTAATATCCGCCTCTTTCATCTGCTGGTCAAGTTTTTTACTGTCATTTTGCAATGGTGCTTCGACTTCACCTTGTCCTTTAGATTTGGGTGCGGCTTTATCTGCATCAACACCTGTTGGCGGTGTCCCTGGCTGATTCTTGGGCAGTGGTGTTACTTGTTTAGCCTCAATCCCACTGGCATCAGGTTTTTCTTTAGTTTTTTCTTCTAATTGACCCTGAGAGCTTTTCTGTTCTTCTTTAACCTGACCGCTCAAATCGCCTTTAACAGAGTCCAGTTTATTGTTATTTTTAAAGTTGTCCGCTTCTTCCAAGTTCTTGGGAGCCATATCAGCAATCCGCTCCATCAATTTGGCTTTGAAGGCGGCAGCGTCAAATCCTGGTGTTGGGGCCTGTTGCATCTGTCCAACTTGATTGGCTTGCGCTTTGCTGTCTACTTCATTACCTGGGGGTTGAGCTGCCGCTTGGGCTTCTTGGGCTTTGCTATTAGCAGGTGGGTGTTTTTTCTCAAGTCCTGCAACCTCTTTTGTTGTGCCGACTACCGCTTGAAATGCTGGGTCATCTTCAGGGGAAGTGGGAGCCTTTTTCCCATCAGCTGCATCAGGTAATTTTACTGTGGTGCCGGCTACATTTGCTCTTGGTAATCCAGCGATCGCTTTCCCGGCGTTTCCTCCAGATAAATCTGCGTTTACCTTACCTACATCTGCTCCTTTGCTTTGAGCTTGCTGTTGAGAATCGACCTTTTCTGTATTAACTTTAATATCTTTTGACTCAAGCTCTTTTGGTTGATTTCCCCCAACCTCAACCTGTTTCTGAGTTACTGCTGCACCAACTTTTTTTGTTGGAGGTGGGTCTGTTGCCGCGTTCCCACCATTATCTGGAGGTGTAGCGATAGCTTGATGTTTTTCTGTTGTAGGCTGATTTTGTTGTTCGCCTTTTTCCGTATCAGTTTTGGACTCTAATTTTTTTTGGTTGTCTTCGTCACTTGGTTTTTGGAAATTCTCTCGCAATTGGATAGCTAGTCCATGCCTCGCAGATGTTGTCGGCACTTTTGTCTGGAGTTTATTTTCTTTTGGTGCTACATGAAGAGATTTCGGCTGCACTGCACTGCCATTCTGCTGGACAACGTGCGTCAATTCATGGGCCAGTAACTCCTTGCCTGCATCACTTCCAGGAGAGTATTCGCCTTGACGGAAGAACACATCCTGCCCTGTGGTAAAAGCACGAGCTTGTATAGATTCATTTAAACGATCAGATTGAGCATCAGTATGAACCCGGACGCTACCGAAATCAGCCCCAAATGCTTGCTCCATTGGGTGCTTGATATCATCTGCAAGTGGCTGCCCATTGCCACGTGCTTGTTGGATTGAAGTTTCTAGCTCAGATGTTGCGGCTGTCCTTCCTCCACCCTGACGCTGCACCAAAGGAGTAATAGAATCCGCCAGGGATTTCATTTGTAATTGGTCTTCTTCCTCTGGTAATGCCTCCCGTTGGATAGATTGCACAGGTTCGCTCATCCTCTGCATCACCAATTGGGCGACACTATCAGCCTCCTGCTCATAAATGTCTCCAGGTTGGCTAACTGTCAGTTTTGTTTGTGGACGCCGCAGTGATATTCGACTAATGTCATGTTCTAGCGGTTTGCTTGGGGATTTTACCTCATTCATTATCTGGGATGAAGTACCAAGCGGCTTCATTTGCAATTCTTCTTCTGGTAGTTCCTCCCGTTGTAGCAAGGGAATTTCTCCCCAAGATTTCATTTGTACTTCTTCTAGCAGTTCCTCGCGTTGAATACTGCCCTCTGGTTTCATTTGCAATTCTTCTTCATCAGATAATTTTTCTCGCTGAAGTTTTCCACTCTGTGGCTGATGAATTTTTTGCATCACCTGACGTGCTGTTTGGTCAGCTTCCTGTTCGTACTTATCTCCAGGCTCCCCAATCGTCAGTTTTGCTTGAATTGGTGTTGATGTATTTGGTCTTCTGACTGGAATATTGGCAAAGTTATGACCAAATCGAGTTGCTTTTTCTAGCCGAGAATTCAAAGATCGATCCATCTTGGCTTGCAATACAGTCAGCCGTTCTTGTCCCTCTGGCGTAATCGTCCGATGCTTGGCTTGTAATTCCAATCCAGTTACTTCCATCTTTTCTTCAGCTTCATTCTCTACATCCGTTTGTGTCACGGGCGTAAAAGATGCTTTTTGAGTTTGGCCACCAAACGGTCTATAGGCCAATTGAGAAGTTTGTTCTGGTGCTTGAAAATTAGAAAAGCTGGATGAGGGACTTTTGAGGGATTTCATCGGTTTTGATTGCAACTATTGACGATTAAATTTGTCAAGGTGATTAGTTTTGATTATCATTTACCCAAAATTGCAATTATCAAGATAATTTTAGAACGCTAATCAATTAGAAATAATTAAGATGTGTTACTCCTCGAGATAAGTACTGGCTTGTAAAGAGTCTCACATCGGATAAAGGAGAACACGGCTGCGTATTCTCCTAGCCAAGAGGATAAAGTATCCTTGAATCTGCCTTCTGATATTAGTACTTTCTGAAGTTGCCAATGTTTTTATGCAAAACTGACTCCTAGTGTATAAGTAAAATCAGGATTAGAATTGCTACCAGAGAAATTTTAAATTAGATGATGAAAATATCACCTCCATCAAGATAGTTATCATTGATACCACAATCAAGATAGTCATTACTGGAGTTGAGACTAGTTATCGGTGCGAAACTGCTGAACAAATCAGATATAAAAATTTGTTAATAATCACTAGTTAGTACATATAACTAAGCCAGTTTTAACTATATTATCCCGCTAAATTTTATAGGATAATTAAAAATCATCCTCAAACTTAATTGATAGTAATAACTTCAAGCGAAACTGTGATAACTTATTTTATTTTTGAGAGTATCTCGGCTAATAATAGTTAAATTATGAGCGATAATTTCCCAGGCAACCCAATTGAAAAATTGAGCATATATAGCCGTTCTAAACACCTCTAAAGCTTCAGTAATAGTGTTCAGAGGCTTGTTAGCCCACCTTAGCCTTAAGGGAGTATCCCAGCAAAAATAAAGGAAGAAACTCACGAATAATCTAGTTTTTTTCCCTCTTTTTGTAAAATGGGATGCTCCCGTTTTCTGGCGATATTTTTTGTCATGTTACTATTAAGTCTTAACCTTAGATGTTTAGCCATAGCTAGACCGCAAAAAAGTGATGAAAGGGATAGTCTTTTATATAATAGTACCAGTAGTAATCTCAGCAATCATAGGATTGCTCTGGGCAATAATTTATCTACTGTATAGCCAAAATCTTCAAGTAACTCTCAAATTATTTTTATACTCATTTTTGGGAGGATTGCTTGCTGGAATAGTTGGTTGTTTTATTGGTTATTTAGTTGGTTCGAGGGTATCTAAAGAAGCACCAGGTTCTATCTTTATTGGCTCTGAAGGCTTCGCCTGGTTCTTTTGTATTTTAATTTTCTGGATTATAGGCATTATTTTAGGAGCTGTTTTAGGAGGATTGATTTTCATCAGATTTTATTCATAATCCTTTCTGGATAAATACGTGTTTTTAGCTCTATTCGTGCGTATTTCTTTTATTTTTTGTCGAATTCCGATCGTTACTGTTATGTGTTTAACTAGAAACTTTTACGGTTCATAATACTATACATATATAAATGAAAACTCAAACTATCATAGCAATCGTAACGACTCCAATAGTAATTTTAGTAATGCTTGGAGCGATTTGGGCAATATTTTATTTCAGATATACCCAAAATATTCAAGCAAGTTTTGAATTGTTTTTCTACTTTTTTTGTGCCGGTTTGATTGCTGGAATAGTTGGTCTAATTATTGTTATTTTCTTTCAGTCGATTTAAGTTATTAATCAGGTTTGGGATGGACATTATTAGAAGGTTTTTTGAGAGGATAAAAGGGATAATTTTTTATATAATAGTACCAGTAGTAATCTCAGCAATCATAGGATCGCTCTGGGCAATAATTTATCTACTGTATAGCCAAAATCTTCAAGTAACTCTCAAGTTATTTTTTTACTCATTTTTGGGAGGATTGCTTGGTGGAATAGTTGGTGCTTTTATTGGTCATTTAGTTGGTTCGACGGGATTTCAGGAATTTACAGGTGATTTCATTTTTAGTTCTGAAAGCGCCAGTTGGCTTCTTTGGATTTCAATTTTTTGGATTATAGGCATTATTGAAGGAGCAGTTTTAGGAGGATTGATTTTCATCAGATTTTATTCATAATCCGTTCTGGATAAGTACGTATTTATAGATCCTATTCGTGCGTATTTTTGGATTTTTGTCGAATTTCGGTCTTTTATGTTTGTTATGTGTTTAACTATAAACTTTTACGGCTCATAATACTATACATATATAAATGGAAACTCAAAGTCTCATAGCAATCGTAACGATTTCAACAGGAATTTTAGGAACGCTTGGAGCAATCTGGGCAATATTTTATTTCAGATATACCCAAAATATTCAAGCAAGTTTTGAATTGTTTTTCTACTTCTTTTGTGCTGGTTTGATTGCTGGAATAGTTGGTCTAATTATTGGTTTTTTATTTCGAGGATTGTAGGTTAGTAAAGTATCAGGTTTGGGACGGACATTATTAGAAGGTTCTTTGAGAGAGAGTACGCTAGTAGTAGTTATTTTTTCATGCCCAAATAGCAATAGTCAATAGACATCTTGCAAAAGTAGCTTTTGCTTTCCGGTTGGAGAAAGGTTAAAGGTTACTGGGTTTGGGAAAATTCCATACCTTTACCCTTTAACCCTTCCCCTTTTCCCCACAAATGCCAAGAAGTCTAAAGTCGAAATCGGGATCGTCCCCTGGTTGAACTGTGGCAATCTGGGCTGAAGGATTAATGTTTGAGCCTGATGATAAGCAACCTAACCCTTCAGGACTGGCGAATGTATTGTTTGTACTTTATCCAGTATTTTCCCGCTCATAGAAAAGTGAAGTTGTCACTATCAAGTGTGAGACCCACTACCCCCTGCACAATACCGATGATTTCATCTTGCTCTGCTCCCAGTTTGTCTAAGAATATTCGTGTGTTACTTCCAACAACTTGCAAGCGGTAATCTTGTGAAAATCCGTTGAGTTCAATTCGGTCTTGGCTAGAGTTGAAGTCAGTAATAAAAGCCAAGTCTCCAAAACCAGGATTCGTAGTATTGTTATCGTCGTAGAAAACATTTTCAGCGTCCCCCAGGATAAATCTATCTGCCCCGGCCCCGCCAGTCAAGTTATCAATTTCCCCTAATCCAGGTGGAAGCGGACTACCAGGAAAAGTACCGATGAGGATATCATTTCCAGATCCCCCATTGAGGATATCATTGCCCGGCCCGCCTTGTAGGCTATCATTGCCGTCCTCACCATTGAGAATATCGTCGCCATTACTACCGTCTAGCGTATCATCGCCTACTCTTGCATTTAGAGTGTTATTAGAAGTATTACCAAAAAGAAAATTGTTAAGACTGTTACCTATCCCGGTAAGGTTGCCACCTTCTCTCAGCCTCAGATTCTCCAGATTGGCTCCTAATGTGTAGCTTACAGAAGACCGGACGGTATCTATGCCTGAATTCGCAGCCTCTGTAATGATATCAAGAGTAGTGTCAAAAAAGTAACTATCGTCACCTGCACCACCTTTTAAAGTATCATTTCCTATACCACCATTTAGTGTGTCATCGCCATTATTACCGGATAATTGATTATTTTGGTTATCGCCAACAATGTTGTCATTTGCATTTGTGCCGATGACATTATCAAAGTTAACTGCGGTAAATGACAATGTTCCCAAACCAGGAACGTTATTAGCAGTCAAACTTCGGCTTTGCAGGTTAACGGCGATAGATACTCCAGCTAAAGATTGGGATGCATCGATGGTGTTGTTGGCAACATTAGCATTAGCAATAACCCTTTCTACTTTAAAGAGTAGGTCTTGTCCCAATCCTCCAGCTTTTTGAATGGTTCCGACACCTGACAAGGTAATGGTTTGACCTAGTTGACTGTAGTCTGCGGTATCAATGCCATCTCCGCCATCAATGTTGTCGTTACCTTGACTGGCTTTGAAGGTATCACTGCCTGCATCACCTTTTAGAGTGTCGTTTCCTGTGCCCCCATCAAGTGTATCATTGCCATTATTACCGGATAATTGGTTATTTTGGTTGTCGCCAGTAATGGTATCATTTGCATTTGTGCCGATGACATTATCAAAGTTAACTGCGGTAAATGACAATCTTCCTAAACCAGGAACGTTATTGGCGGCTAAACTTTGGGTTTGTAGGTTAACGGCGATAGATACCCCAGCCAAAGATTCGGATGCATCTATAGTGTTGTTGGCAACATTAGGATTAGCAATAACTCTTTCTACTTTAAAGAGTAGGTCTTTTTCCAATCCCCCACCTTTTTCAATGGTTCCAACACCTGATAAGGTAATGGTTTGACCTAGTTGACTATAGTCTGCGGTATCAATGCCATCTCCGCCATCAATGTTGTCGTTACCCCGACTGCCTTTGAAGGTATCACTGCCTGCACCACCTTTTAGAGTATCGTTTCCTGTACCCCCATCAAGTGTGTCATTGCCATCTCCGCCGCTAAGACTGTCGTTCGCCGTGCCACCTGCGAGGGAATCGTTACCAGCCAAGCCATTCAAGATATCGTTACCGGAGGCAGTATTGGCGTTACCACCACTAGCCCAACCAACTATGGTGTCATTTCCCGAACTCCCATTTATCGTATCAGGATTTGTAGTACCGAAAACCATATTATCTCTCCTAAATTTCTCACTAAATATGTAAGTTCAGCATCAATGAAAGAACTATTTATCAGTTCCATGTAGCTTACTTGTAATTTGCGTAATTTCATGTTAAAAAACATTAACTATTTAGTTAGAAACTTCTCAATAAAAAATATCCAACTACTGGCTGTGGGAGCTTTGTAGCTTCTTATATTTTCTTCCCTAGTACCCAGAGGAGACTTCTAGTCGTTCCGTTGCTAAAATTTTGGATAGTCTCTAGTCTATAGAAATGCTCCGATACCGTAAGCAAACAATATTTATTATTATTTCTGTACTCATCGTTGTACCGATGGGATTTTTGTTTAAGTATTATAACGGCCCTGCTCATCACTGGTTTAATGACTACGGAGCAGCTGTATTTTACGAAATATTTTGGTGTCTGTTCGCATTTTGGTTTTTCAGAAGTTGGGCGGCAGTAATCCAAATTCCTATATGGGTTTTTGTCATCACCTGTATACTAGAATTCTTGCAACTTTGGCATCCGCCACTATTAGAGCAAATGCGCGCCACCTTGATAGGTAAATTGTTACTTGGTACGACTTTTGTTTGGTGGGATTTTCCTCATTATGTATTGGGTTCTGTTTTGGGCTGGTTATGGCTGCGACAATTACACAAAATAAGTTATGCAAAAAAAAGTCAAGGTTAAACCTAATTCAAAACAGCAAAAAATTGAAGAACAACCTGATGGTAGTCTGACTGTTTATTTAAAATCGCCCCCAGTTGATGGTAAGGCTAACGAAGAGTTAATTAAACTACTAGCAGATAAATTTGATGTACCCAAGTCTCATATCAGAATTAAGTCAGGTTTCTCCTCTCGGCAAAAGCTGATGGAAATCGATCCGAATACCTAACTGTTGCTTAATAATATCTTTTGTGAAGACTTTGCTGCTTTCTGAATGCGATCTACATTCCACCCAGGACATTCTCTACTAAAGACAAGAAACGAGAGATAGTAACTTGCTCTCATCTAATTTTTATGCCTTTGTAATACTGATATACCTTGGTTGAGTTTTGACTCTTCCTATCCAAGCTTGGATAGCAGGATATTGTGTTAAATCAAACCCACCTTCATCAGCTACATGAGTATAGGCGAACAAGGCAATATCAGCTATCGTATAACGTTCTCCGACAAAAAAATCTTGAGAAGTTAAGTGTTTATCCATCAAGTTAAGTGCTGCATAGCCTGGTTCGCGTTTTTGTTTGATAGCTTCACTGTATTCTTCAGTTTTACCTAAAATAGAAATCCAAAATCTTGATGTAGCAATAAAAGGCTCATGGCTATATTGTTCAAAACATAACCATTGCAGCACCTGCGCTCGTAAAAAACGGTCATAAGGTAAAAACTCTGTACCTTCACTTAGATAAACCAATATAGCATTTGATTCTGCCAAATATTTCCCTGGCTCGATTTCCAGAACAGGTATCTTACCGTTAGGATTTTTACTTAAAAATTCTGGTGTTCGAGTCTCTCCTTTCAAGATGTTAAGCTCTATCCTCTCAAAAGGCATACCTAGTTGTGTCAATAAAAGACGTATCTTATAACCATGACCAGAAGGTAAAAAATCGTACAGATGCAGTAGTTCCATGTTAAAATACAGTTAGGAATATGTTGAGAAGTAAAGGTTCAAAATACAATATTTTACCAAAAGATTTTCCCAAAACCGGATATTTTTTTTGTATTTAGGTTCTGAACGTACTACAGGAAATTATTCAAGAAAATAAAAAAATGTTATTTATTTCTAGTTTGAGATGTTTAATTTAGTTAATGGTCGAAAAGAAAACTATGTGTGGAAGATTTACTCTAAACTATTCGGCAGCAGGATTATCTGAAGTTTTCCATGTCGAATCAGTTCCAGATTTGGCAGCAGAATATAACATTGCGCCTACGCAAATGGTGGCGACAGTGTTACAAAATGCCGAAAACAAAAAGCGAGAATTTAAGCAGTTGCATTGGGGATTAATTCCGTCATGGGCGAAAGATGCAGGAATGGGAGCAAAGCTAATTAATGCTAGGGCAGAAACTGTTGCCGAAAAACCTGCTTTTCGTTCGGCTTTTAAGCACAGACGCTGTTTAGTGCTAGCTGATGGCTTTTATGAGTGGCAACGCCAACAAGGTAAAAAGCAGCCATTTTATTTTCGTCTCCAAGATGGGCAACCCTTCGGTTTTGCAGGTTTGTGGGAGAAATGGCGATCGCCTGATAATGAAGAAATAATCTCTTGTACAATTTTGACAACGGCAGCTAACGAATTACTCCAACCCATCCACGAGCGGATGCCAGTAATTCTGGAGCCACAAGATTACGATTTATGGCTAGATTCCCAAGTGCAAACGGCCCAAACCCTACAGCAGCTACTGCGTCCTTATCCAGCGCCAGCAATGATTGCATATCCAGTTAGCACCTTGGTAAACAACTCTCGACATAATAGTTCAGAATGTATCGTACCCCTCAGTGAGAAGAACGCCCCCGCAAATCAGTTAAATTAACTATTGAGTGAACTATGGAATTGGGGAGACAAGCAGACAAGGGGATAAAAAAGCGTTTTCCCAATGCCCCATGCCTAATGCCCCATGCCCAATACCCAGAGAGAAATATGCCAAGAACACAAAAAAACGATAATTTTATTGACAAATCCTTTACTGTGATGGCGGATATCATTCTGAAGATTCTGCCAACTAACAAAAAAGCTAAAGAAGCGTTTGTTTATTATCGAGATGGGATGTCAGCCCAAGCGGAAGGGGAATATGCTGAGGCATTGGAATACTATGAAGAAGCTCTAACACTAGAGGAAGATACCAACGATCGCGGCTATATACTCTACAATATGGGGCTAATTTATGCCAGCAATGGCGACCACAACAAGGCTTTAGAACTATATCACAAGGCAATTGAGTTGAACCCACGTATGCCCCAAGCCTTGAATAACATCGCTGTGATTTATCACTACCAAGGCGAAAAAGAAAAAGAAGCTGGAGATAACGAGGCTGGCGAAGCACTTTTTGACCAAGCAGCAGACTATTGGATTCGTGCTATTCGCATGGCTCCCAATAACTACATCGAAGCTCAAAACTGGCTAAAAACCACCGGGCGATCGCAAATTGACGTATTCTTTTAGTCATTAGTCATTAGTTCTTTGTCATTTGCTAAGGACTAATGACCAATGACAAATGACAAATGACCAATGACAAATGACAATTTATGATTGACCAAGAACAAGTTCACAAAGTAGCCAATCTTGCTCGTTTAGAATTGACTCCAGAAGAAGAGGAACAATTCACTACTCAGTTGGGAAGTATTCTGGACTATATCGAACAATTGAATGAACTTGATGTCAGTAATGTACTGCCAACAACACGCGCAATTGATGTCAGCAACATCACACGAGAGGATGAATTGCAACCCTATCCTGATCGGGAAAGTATTCTCAACAGTGCGCCCGAACAGGAAGGCGAATTTTTCAAAGTACCAAAAATCCTCAATGCTGAATAGAATGGCACTAAGAAAAGCTGAAAGCTCGTCAGGGCAAGGTTGCAGGTTTAGGGTGTAGGAAAATATGTTCTATGTCTAAATCTGTAATCACCGTTACCGTCAAATTGTTCGCTGCTTATCAAGAAGCCTTTAGGGTTTCGGAATTAGTGCTGGAATTTCCTAATAGTATGCCAGTCAAAGCAGTATGCGATCGCCTCATAGCTGAACGCCCTGAACTCTCCCAATGGCGCGATATAACCCGTTTTGGGATTAATTTGATATTTGTCGAACCAGATACCTTACTACAAGATGGAGATGAGGTTGTGTTGATTCCACCAGTCAGCGGCGGTTAGGAGTAGAGACGCGATTAACCCTTGTCTGTACAAGAGTTAGGAGCGATCGATTAAAGATTCAAAACTTTTAACTCATAACTATTTAAAGAGAATTGGTCTGAGCAGTTAGCTTTATTAAGTTATTTAACTCTTGTTGCATTTGACTAACAACTAATTCATAACATTCATTGACATAATGGCGATCGCTAGCTGCTTCACGACCGTAGCGTTCAAATACAATTGGCGGACAAACCCGCGTATACATGGGCACTGGTAATGGGATATTGGGCAACGGGCCAATTGCTAATCCCCAAGGCAGTCCGAGATAGATTGGAAAAACTTCTGGGTCGATACCTAATAGCCAAGGCATTCCCCATTCGTGGAGTTGCCGCGCAACTTTGTAGCAGTCAGCGATAACAATAAGTGTATCGTGAGCGCCCCAAGAAATCACAGGCACAATCGGCACATTTTCCCGTAACGCTAACTTGATAAATCCTTGTCGCCCAGCTAAGTAGATTTTATTACGTAAATAATTCGGTCGGAAGATATCTTCGGCTCCACCGGGATAAACTAGCAGACTCGCTCCAGAGCGTAAGGCAGCGTAAGCCATTTTTGGATGAGCAATGATTGCTCCAGCCTTGGCGACTAATTGCGCTAGTGGTGGGCTAACCTGCCAAACTTTGGGATGCATCAAACCATAAACTGGTTTTTCTACACCAAATCTTCGGAACCAGTCGTACATCATCATCACCATATCTGGGGCTGCGAGTCCACCATTGTGCGAGCCAACAAACAAAACTTTTTGCTGGGGTGGAATATTCTCCCAGCCACTAGTTTGAACTTGGAAATAGTACCGATAGAAAAAGCCAACTAGGGGCATCAGAGATTCTATGAACTTTGGATCTCGCTCATCCAAAGACCAACCGAGTTTTTTGTTTAATAAATGTTGCTTTTTTGACATTGAGGCATTCTAACAGCATTGGCAAAGTTCAAACAATCCCTTGTTTAGATATAACTCAATACGGATAGGTTAAGACTAAAACTTTGTATTAAAGTCAACATAGACGCATAGAGGTTGATTTTACTTAACGTAAGTTCGATGAACCTCTCCCGGACAACCTCTCTCTCCCACGGGGAAAGGGAGGAGCAACGAGAAATTAGGGTTTTGGAAAGGTAAAAAAAGGCTTGTCGAACTCACGTTTACTTAATTGCGATCGCTTAATCATTAGATATTTGGTGAAATTAAATATTGCATTATCCATAACCCTTGTAGAGACGTACCACTGGTAGGTCTCTACATTCTTTTTCACTCATATTTTTATACCAAATCGCGACGATTAATTTGGTGATGTCTATGGAGTAGTTGTTGGTTTTGAACGCTGCTGGTAAAAACCTACAACTTTTTGAAGATATGTAGCAGTAAATCCGCTGTTGCAGCCTGTATAGTTGCCAGTCATCCACCAACAACCGACGCCACGCACAGCAGCAATTTCATTATTATTAGTGGCGAGAAATTGCTTGTTTAACTCACGGCGCGTGATGCAAGATACAACTTGACGTGCCTTGGCAGGACTGTTTTCAAACTGCATTGGTGTTAGTTCTTGTTTAAGACAATATTTCGACCAGCCTTTTAAGGTTTCTGCTTTAACTTGCCATTCACTATAAAGTCCATCATTTGCGGTGCCGGTCTGCGGTGCAGCTAGTCGCAGCGCCTCTACCATTGCCGCGACTTGGGCATCAGAAACCTTTTGTTGTGCTTGAGCTAACAATGATGACAGTCCAAAGCTGACAATCACTCCGCTAAGTAGTAATGCTATCCGGTTTCTCCTCATGATTTTGGACTTATTTTTAGATACCAATATGTAGGATACTACGTTTTTACACTTAGCAATTATCAAAGATTAGGTGAATTGGGGATTGGGGATTGGGGATTGGGGATTGGGAATTGGGTATGAAGAAGAGACAAAGGTAGACAAGTCAGAGGGGGAAGACTTGGGAGAGACTTGTTCAATAATTCCTCCTTGTCCCCCTGCTCCAACTCATAACTCATAACTCATAACTCATAACTCATAACTCATAACTCCCCTACTCCCCTGCTTCATTCCCCAAATTGTTAAGCTGGGTTCCAAGTGCCGTGGAAGCTGTGGGGAATGACGTTAGGTAATCCTAGTTTGCAAACTGGTTCTGCATCCAGGCGATCGCTATCAAATACCCAAACTTCACTACTATGAGTATTAGCATCGTATACAACAGTTAGCACCCAGCCTTGCTCGGAGTTTTGGACATCTTGGGCATAGATGGGTTCTGAAGGATAGCGGTTTTCTCCTAAGTCTGCTTCGGTGAGGGTTTCAGTTTTGTAGTCGAAGCGGGCGATCGCACCAAACCATTCTTTGTCTATATCCCCTCTTTGGGGCATTAATGATATGTAAGTATAGCGCCAAGGTTGCCCAACTTGCGATTGCTGCACTACAGGAAATTCACACTTGCGGTTGACAACTTCCTGCATTTCTATAACTTTACCAGTTTGGGGATTGAGGCGAACTTGCCACAATGTTCCTCTAGTAACTGTGTGCGTCTCACCACTTGCAAATTCTCTGAGATATTCATTAGTTTGGTGAAAATCTGCATATCGCACCATGTCCAAAACCACGGAACCGTCTTTATCTTCACAACCATTGCCAAAATGCCAATTGAACCAAGGATCGGTTTCGCCACGACTAACTAAAGATAAGTTTTCGCGATCGAAGATTAACACCTGGGTTCCTAATTGAGGTTCCCACAACAGAGATTCACTAAAGGTAGTCACACCTAGCAAAAGTGACAGCATTTTCATCCGCATCGGTGGCATAAAAAACACCAGATACCTTTGAGTTAAAACAAAATCATGCATTATCGAGTAGCGATCTAGCTTAAAAGCAGTTTTTTGGATAATTTTGCCAGTAGCATCGCTTTTGTAGAGATTCAGTTGTACGGAACTGCCGATACTGATTCCAAAGTTAAAAATCTCGCCTGTTTGGAAATCGCGCTTGTAATGAGCAGAATAAGGTAATCCGTTATCCAAAGCACCTAAATCATCCAATCCCTTCGTTTCTAAAGTTTGCAAATCAAGGGCATAAGGATTGGTTGCTTCCCATAAAGCCAACAATTTATCAGGTAAAGCCAACACTGAGGTATTTGCTGCATTCTTGATTTGTTGCCCCCAGCGCTTCCAGATGGGGCCTGGCGGATGCATCCCATAGACACCATAAAGAAACCTATCTGCTTGAGTTTCAGCTTGATATTCTGCTGTTTGCACATAGCGATAGACTCCGCTAGCTCCTGCATCTGTGAAATGGATGCCGAGAATTGCCCCATCTCCATCAAACCAGTGTCCAACGCGATTACCACCGCGTTCTAGCCGTGCGGGGCCATTGCGGTAAAGAGTGCCACGCAAGCCATCTGGAATTTTACCAGAAATAATTGACAGTTGAGTAAGGGGAAATTCTTTTGCTGGTTCTGCGAGCGCACCAGCCCAAGATTTATTTATTGACTTTTTGGTAATAGTCTGCATATTCAAATATTGCCTGAATTGATCTAGACCGATTCTGACATTGTTGCAATTTTTGGCATTGCAGAGAAAGCGGGATGATTTAGCACCTGACAAAATTCCTTCCCTGCATCCTCTGCCAAACAATACTAAATTACTAGTTGAAAACTAAAAAATCAGTCTTTTGATATAAGCTATATTTATTTTTATATGCTTGCTGTAAGTAAATTGTACAAACTGTTGTTTGTAAATCTACCGTTTTACATAAAAACTCAAAGCAGATCGACTAAACAGGCAAAATTTTATATAAAACATCTTACTTTGGTATGAAACTATACGTTTTATCAGGTGTTGGACATCTTAAAAATGCTAGGAAGAAAAGTAAGAAAAGTGGGTTTTAAAAGTAAGAAAAGTAGGAAAAATAGGAAAAGTAGGAAAAGTAGGATCTTTTATAAAAACCGTTGACAAGCTTTTATAAAAGTTGATATTTATAAGTACATCCAAGGCACAAATGCCTACGCACTTTTTTTTGGAGAAAATTATGACTAACGTTAATGAATTGACACAACCCAACAACCAAGAAGCTATTTTGGAGGAAATTCATGAGGAAGAATTAGAAAAAGTAGTGGGAGGTTTTCTCTCATTAGGAATAGGATTAGATGTATTAAGACTAATAGCACTAAATGTAGGAGTAGAACTAGGATAGGACTATAAATCGGAATTTGATTTTTGAAAACATACTGAGACTAAAAAGCCCGTTTTATCAGGGTTGGCTCTGAAATCTTGTTCAGAAATCAGATATGAGTTCTATATCGATGTGTTTTTTGGACAGCTTTCAGGGCCTCTCTAAGGTAGTCGATCGGCCAAATTCGAGGAAAAGTAAAGTCCAAGAAATTACATTTCTTAGATATGAGGTGAATTGGAGCGAACCAATATCATAAACTCAAGGTGATTCTTGAAAGGTAAATAAAGGCAGGAAAGCAACTATTATAAAACTATTAGTCTACAAAGGTTATTGTCTTTATAAAAGTTTGTTGATCGGCAAAAATACTACAAATTCACCTTTGTTCTCGCTTAACCAATATTTAGCATAACCTCAATTATACACTCCTCAGTGTTTAGTATTACAACCAGAAGTCAGAATATTCTGACTTCTGAGTTTTTTCATGTCACTTCTGTGTTTACAAAGAATCTATTTGTGCCAGAAATCTAAAGTTTGAATTGAAATTAAAAATTTGAGTTGAGATTTTAGCGATTCAGTGCCGTACTAAAAATGTGTGATGCTGCCAACATTAGCAGTAGTTTGGCAAACATCAAACAAATGTTTTTACAGCTTTTATTGATAATTCACGTTTGTCGGATGGCAAAGACTAGACGACAATTTTTTTTGATGAAAAATCGTAATATTAAGCTTGTATATTTTAGAAACTTAGTAATAAAACTAGAAAAAGTTAGAGAAATGAAAATTAAAAAATGAGAAAAGTAAGTTAGTTAGGAAAAGTAAGATATTTTTTATAATCTGTTGACAAATTATTAAATAAGCTGCTATTTGTAAATACATCTCAGACACAATATGTCTGCATACTTCTGGAGAAATTTATGACTACTATCAATCAAGTGAGTTTCAAATCTATCTGTAATCGAAAAGTTATTGTCGAGGAACTGATAGATAATGAATTAAAAGGAATAGTGGGAGGTGTTAGTATTGTTTTGGATTTTTCATCACAGATCAATGCGATTTCCACTGACGGTACTGATGCTGTTATTCAAGACTCCAATCAGGACATTGTGAATACGAAAATTAAGCAAAGAACACGCACAAGAAGAAGATTCACACTGATAAATGGAGTTGGACAAACAATAGATTCAACAGTGACTTCAGCCATTTAGCATTCACAGTAACTCAAATTAAATTCACGGTTTATGTACCCAATTGAAGGTACGTATCCCCAACTTCTAAATAAGTTGGGGATATTATTTTTATGAATAATTTAAGATGTTATTTGTTGCTTATTCAGTAAGTATTTGTAATACCTATAGTTGTTTTAAAAAACTTTATTTTTAGATACAGCTTTGACTTATCTTACCTTTTTTTAACTTGAACTAATACCGATATTTGATATTTCTTAAAAGAATAATCTTTAAAAACATTTCTAGCAACTTCATCATTTCTTTATATAAAATATTTTCAAAAACCTGTATTGTTTAAACATAGTGAAATTCCAAAACAAAACCAATAACAAATTGTCGTCAGCACATTGTATTAGTGTGTTTTAACAATAAGTTTGATTGTAAAAATTGCTAGATACTTATTATTTTAAGCATCTAAATATTTTTATTAATTGGTTAACTAACATCAAGATTTCACTATTTCAAAACCATTTTGTACAAGGAAGGAATTTCTATGTCAGTTGTAACACTTGAACAAGAAACACTCGCAGTTATGACCGAATTAGCTGATGAAGAAATCAGTGGAATTGTCGGCGGTGGACGCGGTACAGATATCGATAACAGAACCAAAGTTGGCGTTAATGCCAAAGGTAAGAACGTACAAGTATCCAATCAAGTTGGTAACGCATCAGCAATTGGTAGAGGAGATGCTAAGGTTTATCAAAATTCAAATCAAGTGATTGATAATAGCAGAGACCGTGTGTACTTCTAGTACTAATAGGTACTAGGTTATCTCCATAGTAGGCTCATGTTGAGTTACTATTTCACTGTTCCAAAACCATTTTGTACAAGGAAGGAATTTCTATGTCAGTTGTAACACTTGAACAAGAAACACTCGCAGTTATGACCGAATTAGCTGATGAAGAAATCAGTGGAATTGTCGGCGGTGGACGCGGTACAGATATCGATAACAGAACCAAAGTTGGCGTTAATGCCAAAGGTAAGAACGTACAAGTATCCAATCAAGTTGGTAACGCATCAGCAATTGGTAGAGGAGATGCTAAGGTTTATCAAAATTCAAATCAAGTGATTGATAATAGCAGAGACCGTGTGTACTTCTAGTACTAATAGGTACTAGGTTATCTCCATAGTAGGCTCATGTTGAGTTACTATTTCACTATTCCAAAACCATTTTGTACAAGGAAGGAATTTTGATGTCAGTTGTAACATTTGAACAAGAAACACTCGCAGTCATGACCGAGTTAACTGATGAAGAAATCAGTGAAATTGTCGGAGGACGCGGAGGTGTAGATATCGATACCAAGGCTAAAATTGACGTTAAAGCCAAAGGTGGAAACGTACAATCAAATGTACAAATTGGTGTTGCAATAGCAATTGGTGGAGGAGATGCTAAGGTTTATCAAAAATCAAATCAAGGGATTGATAATAGCAGAGGCCGTCTATACTCCTAGTATTAATAAATACTAGTTTATCTCCATAGTACGCTCATGTTGAGTTACCACCTCAACCAAAAGTCACTTTAACAGTGTTTGTATTGCCAAAAATTTCTATATGTATGATTTGTATCATCATTACAAATCAAAACAGCACTAAGCTAGCAAGTATGTAAGTTATGCATTATTTCGTTAGGACAGTTATTAAACAGTAATCCTTTGCCAATTGCTACGAACAACTGACAAAGGACTACAAACGACCCTTACGAATAAGCTACAGACATCTTATAACATAGTGGTCTGGCTATTATTGGCATCACAACCCTTTACAACGTTACACGAACATTGGCGGGTGTAAGCCGGATAATAACGAAAGGTCAAAAGGTAAGCGACCAATCATTATTGTCCCTTACTTCTTACCCACCCGTCAATGTTTTCATATAAAAATTACAAAATCGTTACTCTAACAGAAGTTACTCTCGTCTACGCAAAATCGCAAAATTTAAAAATAAAAAATTTGATTTTCTCAGCTTTCGACCTTTCATCAGATGGTAGGTTGATTTTTGCATCTGAATTATTAGTATGTCAAAGCAAACAAAACATATCCGCCTTCCGCTAAAGATAGAAGGTAATTTTTTATTCAATTGTCAGCCTAATACCCAATTCCTTCTGAATGCAATGCAAATTGGGATGATTTATAGTGATTAATCAAAAAAGTGACTTATTCCGCAAAGAAGCTTTAGAGCGTGCTTCTTCGCCGGAAGAACTAGATCAAATTATGCAGGTAGTCAGCCCGAAAAAGTGGCTACCTCTAGTTGCTGTTGGTTCGTTGGTGGCAGCGGGGCTGACTTGGAGTTTTTTAGGTCGAATCCCAATTACGGTGACGGGTACTGGAATAATAGTCTATCCCAGTACAATTACTTCATTCCAGTCACCGATCGCAGGTAAATTGCGAACAATCAATGTCCGGGTTGGCGACTATGTAAATAGAGGAGATGTGCTGGCGACGCTAGACCAAAGCGAACTGATGAAACAGCTACAATTAGTACGCTCTAAATTAGGGCAACTACAAACAGAAGATAGCGCTGCTAACTTAGTGCAAGGACAGCGGCAAAAGGCAGACAAAGAAGCGATTAAACAGCAACGCCAATCTTTGCAGCAAAACCTCCAGGCGGTACAGAAACTCACCCCGATTTTAAAAGAGAAAGGGCTAAATTCGATTCAACGCGATCGCGCCAATCAAACCCAAAGCTTACAAGCACTGCGGGATCTCTTACCTACCTTCAAACAGAGATTGACTAACCGCCAGCAGCTATTGAAGGAGGGAGCAATTTCTGGCGATACAGTCTTACAGTCGCAGCAAGACTACTTAAATGCTGTCACCCAAATTAATGAAGCCGAATCGCAACTCAAGCAACTGGATGTCAAGGAAGCAGATGCTCAACGACAATACCTAGAGAATTTGAACTCAATTAAAGATTTGGAAGCGCAATTAAAACAACTAGATAGCAAAGAAGCGACTGCGGCGCAACAAGACTTAGAAACTGTAACCAACCGCAAAAAAGAAATCCAGGAAGTCCAGCGAAATATTGTTCAATTAGCACTGCAACTATCAAGCAACAGCTTAGTCAAGAGCAGTTACTCTGGACGAATTTTAGAAATCTCCGCAAGTCCCGGACAGGTTGTTTTACAGGGTACACCCATAGGTGCGATCGCTGCACAAAAGCGATCGGCTCAACCTGTGAGTGTGGCATTTTTTCCCGTTGGTAATGGTAAGCAAATTCAACCAGGGATGAAGTTACAAGTCACACCTAGCACAGTGCAACGCGAACGCTTTGGTGGCATCATCGGTGCAGTCACAGAAGTCTCAGCCTTTCCCGTGACTAAAGAAGGTGCATTAAGTGTAGTCGGCAATTCTGAATTCGTGGAAGCTTTGATGTCACAAGGGCCACAGATGCTAATTACTGCACGACTGCAACCAGACAATTCGACCTTCAGCGCCTACAAATGGTCTTCTTCCCAAGGGCCACAGATGAAAGTCACTTCTGGAACTACCACCTCAGTACAAATCACTGTGGAAGAACGCGCCCCGATTACCTTTGTCCTGCCGATTCTGAGATCCTGGAGTGGCATTTCGTGATATTGGCGATAAGAGGAATGAGGAAGAAATTATTAAAAATTTTACCGATCGAATCAACCTTGAGGCTGTACTAGAGTGCGGAAATTACTTAAATAAGAATGCCTTTTGGCGTACGGAGAAAACAATGTATCTAATTATTTGCGGAAAACACTAAAATGAATACGCGATCTACTGAAATGAGAAAGCATTTAAGCAAAATGAGAAAGCAATATGCCTTTTTGCTTGCTGAATCTACTGAAATGAGAAAGCATTTAGGCAAAATGAGAAAGCAATATGCCTTTTTGCTTGCTAAATCTACCCAAATGAGAAAGCATTTAAGCAAAATGAGAAAGCAATATACCTTTTTACTTATTAGACCTCTTGCATAAGTCGAATCGACCCCCCTTAATCCCCCCTTATAAAGGGGGGAAACTTGAAGTCTTGCTCCCTCCCCTTAACAAGGGGAGGGTTGGGGAGGGGTGATTCAAGGATTTTTGCAAGAGGTCTATTAATTTGGCTTCATCAATACAATCAGGACTTCCGAAGGGAAAAGTAGTGTAATACAGCAATTTTAGTCATGTTGAAAAATAGCTAAAAATTTATGTTTAAACGCTTAAATTAAGCCAAAATCCAAGTTTTAAAAAATATTTTTATGTTCTGGCAAAATCTGCAAAATATATTAGGGCGCTTGCCAAAAAACAAGCGGTGTCATACTCCTACTCTGCTGCAAATGGAGGTAGTAGAATGCGGCGCTGCTGCTTTGGGAATTATTCTCGGTTATTATAATCGCATTGTCCCACTAACAGAACTGAGGCAAGCGTGCGGTGTCTCGCGGGATGGAGTTAGTGCCTTAAATATCTTGAAGGCTGCCAGAAATTATCGACTCAACGCTAAAAGCTTTAAAACCAACTTAGCTGGCTTGTCGCAGTTAAAATTTCCCTACATTGTATTTTGGAACTTTAACCATTTTTTAGTAGTAGAAGGAATCACCAAACAGCGAGTTTATCTCAATGACCCTGCTACTGGACGGCGCATCGTCTCCTTGGAAGAATTCAGTGGCGCTTACACAGGTGTGGTGCTAGTTCTAGAGCCTGGTTTAGAGTTTCAACGCAAAGGACGCAAGCCTAGTACAATCTTAGCTTTGTGGTCGCGGTTGCGAGGCTCCATTGGCGCATTACTTTACTGCGTGCTGGCAGGATTTTTGTTAGTAATTCCGGGACTGGCGCTACCTGCATTTTCCCAGGTATTTGTAGACAATGTATTGATTGAGCATCGGTATGAGTGGTTGCGTCCGCTAATTTTAGGCATGATCTTTACAGCCGGACTCAGTGGATTTTTGACGCTGCTACAGTTGCAGTTTTTGCGTCAAATGAAAATTAAGTTGTCCGTGGGTATGGAGAGTCGGTATCTCTGGCACATTTTACGCCTACCCATGAGTTTTTACGATCAACGGTATGCTGGGGAAATCAGTAGCCGTATGGAACTCAACGACAGCATCGCTAATATGCTTTCGGGTGAATTAGCGACTACAGCGATCGCAACAGTATCAGTATTTATATATGTAGTAGTGATGCTGCAATATGATGTTGTACTAACTTTAATTGCGATCGCCTTTGTCGCGATCAACCTTGCCGCCTTACAGTGGGTGAGACGGCGGCGCACAGATGCCAATATCAAACTCATCCAAGAACAGGGAAAAGTTCGCGGCGTAGAAATTTCTGGTCTTCAGAGTATGGAGACGCTAAAAGCATCTGGGTTAGAGTCAGATTTCTTCTCTCGCTGGGCGGGTCACTATGCCAAAGCCATCAACACCCAGCAGGAATTAGAGGAAACAAACCAGACAATAGGTGTTTTACCATCTTTTCTGTCAGCGATCGCTTCTATGCTGCTTTTAGCTGTAGGCGGTTTGCGAGTCATGGATGGAGCCTTGAGCATCGGTATGTTAATAGCTTTTCTCGGCATGATGCAAAGGTTTTTCGCCCCAGTAAGTAATCTCATCAGCTTGGGAAGCGAACTCCAAGAGATGGAAGGTAATCTGACTCGCCTTGATGATGTCTTGCGTAATCCCATCGACCGGCAGTTGGAACAGGGGAGCAGCACTTCGGCTACGCTCAGTGACCGGGGGGCAGGGGAGCAGGGGAGCAGGGGAGCAGGAGAGAAAGAGGACAATTGCAATCTTTCCCCTCTGCCCCTCTGCCCCTCTGCCCCCTTGCCTAAATTACAGGGATATGTTGAATTATGCAATGTGACATTTGGCTATAGCCAAATTGCCCCGCCGTTGATTGAAAATTTTAATCTTTTGCTCCAGCCAGGGCAGCGAGTTGCCTTGGTGGGTGGGAGTGGTTCTGGTAAGTCTACTGTTGCCAAACTTTTATGTGGGCTGTACGAACCGTGGCAGGGAGAAATTCGATTTGACGGCAAACCTAGAGAGCAAATTTCTCGCCAGATACTAGCCAATTCTATTTCTGTCGTCGAGCAAGAGATTTTGTTATTTGCTGGCAGCGTCAGAGACAACTTGACGCTTTGGGATACTACCATACCTGAGAGTCATCTCGTCCGAGCTTGTCAAGACGCAGCGCTTCACGATGTCATCCTTTCACTGCCAGGAGGCTATCATGCTGACCTTTTGGAAGGTGCTACTAATTTGAGTGGTGGTCAGCGACAACGGCTTGAAATTGCCCGTGCTTTGGTGAATAATCCCAGTATCCTGATTATGGATGAAGCCACCAGCGCCCTGGATGCCGAAACAGAAAAGAACGTCAGTCGTAATCTGCGGTTGCGCGGTTGCACTTGTATCATCGTGGCGCATCGACTCTCGACTATCCGAGATTGTGATGAAATTATTGTCCTCGATCGCGGCAAGATAGTCCAACGGGGAAGCCATGCACAATTGCAGCAAGTTGAAGGGCCGTATTTACAATTGATTCGTAGTGAAGAAACAGAAGAGGCGGGGGAGCAGAGGAGCAGGGGAGCAGGGGAGCAGGGGAGGCAGGGGAGCAGAGGAGTAGGGGAAGAAATTACTCCCTTGTCTTCCTCATCCCTCTTATCGTTTGCAAATCTCAAAGGACAACACTATCGTTTTCAATGCAATGAATCGCTACTGCTAGATGACCCGGAGACAATTTGGCTAGTAAAATCTGGTTACTTGGCGCTATTTGCGATCGCAGTTAATGATGGCATTCCCGAAGGCACTCGTCGCTATTTATTTAGTAGCACAGCCGGACAGGCGATGTTTGCGATCGCACCAAGTTTAAAGGGTAAGCAGCAAGAGGTTTTAGCAGTATCGCTTGAGGAGACAGAAATTCTCAAAGTATCGAAAGCAGACTTTAACCAGTTGTTTGCTGACGCTAATAGAGAAGTAGTAACTCTGATAGAACGCTGGATTTATCAATTAGGTTCGGTGCTTGCTGGGATCGCTACGCCAACGATACCAACATCGCTGCCAAAAATCCGCCAGTTCTCTTTAGTCGAAGACCAAATCTTCCAGCCGCATCAAATATCGTGGGTGCAAATTCTTCAAGGGCGGGCTAGATGGATGGGGTTTGCAGAATTGCCGTTAACTTCTGCCTCTGGAATGTTGCCTTTGGCTGAAAATATCTGGTTGCAAGCAGATAACACTATGGAGTTGAAAAGTGTTAACACCGCAGACATAGAAGATATCGATTCCTTGTTAAGTGGTTTGTCCCAACTACAAACTTACTTCCTCCACTGCATTAACCTGCTGCAACGGCAGGAGATGGATGCAGAATTACTGAGATTTCAAGCCAGGGAACGTCTTGAGAGCCAAGTGATGCAAGAGACGTTAGCAGAATTAGCATCTGTATTGCCACAGCCAAAGTCAGACAGACTAAATAATATAGGATTCAGTAGTAATCTTGATGCAACTGACCCAAATCAAGCCTTACTAATTGCTGCTGGTGCTGTAGGACGAGCATTAGGAATTAAGATTCGTCCGCCAGCTGCCTCAGAAGATTCTAATCGAGTCCAAGATCCTGTAGAAGCGATCGCCCGTGCTTCGCGTATCCGCTTGCGACGAATTCAGTTGCGGGAGAACTGGTGGCAAAAGGATTGCGGGGCGATGTTGGCATTTACGCTTGTCGATAAACTACCAGTGGCACTATTACCAGTGTCTGATACACATTACAAACTCTACGTTCCTGGAGAACAAACACCTATCTCTGTCGATGCCAACATAGCAGCAGCCCTAGCTAAGACTGCCTACGCATTCTATCGACCTTTACCTGATAAAAAACTGAAAACTTTTGATTTACTTCAGTTTGCCCTCCAAGGACATTACAAAGAACTAATTATAGTTTTAGTAATGGGAATTACCATCAGTCTGTTAGGAATGCTGACACCTCAAGCTACAGCTATCCTAATCGACAAAGCAATCCCAGATGCCGATCGAGGCTTGTTGAGCCAAATTGCTGTTGGTTTGGTGGCTGCTGCCTTTGGCGGAACACTGTTTCAACTAGCCCTTGGGTTTGCCACCATTAGGCTAGAAACTTTTGCCGATTCCTCCACCCAAGCCGCAGTCTGGGATCGATTGTTAAACTTGAAGGTTTCCTTTTTTCGCTCTTACTCAGTTGGTGACTTGGATTCTAGAGTCACGGCTATTACTCAAATTCGCCAGCGACTGGGTAACACAGTCTTAAAAACAATCTTCTCCAGTTTGTTTTCCTTATTGAATCTGGGATTGTTATTTTACTACAATGTTTCCTTAGCTCTCATAGCTTGTGCAGTGGCACTGGTAAATATTGCCGTCACTATCATCTCTGGTGTTCTTATTGTCCGTAAAGTTCGCCCATTACTAGAGCTACAAGGACAAATTTTTGGCGTGATGGTGCAGTTAATTAATGGAGTTGCCAAACTCCGAATCGCCAAAGCTGAAACCCGCGCCTTTGCTTACTGGGGTAAACAGTATACGCATCAACTAAAATTAATGCTGAGTACCCAAGGCATTGAAGATAGCCTCGCCGTCATCAATCAAGTATTACCTGTGTTAACCACTGCTGCCCTCTTCTGGTTTGCTACTAGCTTAATTGGGCAATCCCAAACTCCTGGAGGAGGTGGTTTATCCACTGGCACTTTCTTAGCATTCAATGTTGCTTTTGGCACGTTTATTAACGGAGCCACTAGCTTAAGCAGCACAGTTGTGGAAGTTTTGCAAGTTTTACCCTTGTGGCAACGGGCGCAACCAATTTTGCAAGCTGAACCGGAAATTAGTTCTGCTCAAGCAGATCCGGGTAGGTTATCGGGCAAATTAGTTGTAGATCGGGTAACTTTCCGCTATCGCGATGATGGCCCCTTGACGCTGGATAATGTCAATATTCGTGCTGAACCAGGAGAATTTATTGCCATTGTTGGGCCTTCTGGCAGCGGCAAATCAACTTTATTGAGATTACTTTTGGGGTTTGAATTTGCCAAATCTGGCACGATTTACTACGACGGGCAAGACTTAACTTCATTGGATGTCCATGCTGTACGCCGTCAATTGGGTGTGGTACTGCAAAATAGTCGGTTGATGTCAGCCTCTATTTTCGAGAATATTGCCAGTGGTGCCTTGGTGACGATGGACGAAGCTTGGGCAGCAGCCCAGATGGCAGGTTTTGCAGATGATCTTGCAGCAATGCCGATGCAGATGCATACAATCGTCAGTGAGGGAGGTAGTAATCTTTCTGGTGGACAACGACAACGGTTGTTGATTGCTAGGGCGTTGGTGTTGAAACCCCGAATTTTGCTATTCGATGAGGCGACTAGCGCTTTAGATAACAGAACCCAGGCAATTGTCAGTGAAAGTTTACAACAATTAAAAGTAACTAGGGTTGCGATCGCTCATCGCCTCAGTACTATTCAAAACGCTGACCGAATTTACGTACTTGCAAATGGCAAAGTAGTGCAGCAGGGTAGTTTTGTTGAACTAGCAAATCAATCAGGGCTATTTGCACAACTGATGATGCAACAGTTGCTTTAATATCATGTCCGCTTGATTGCTTATTAAACCCGAAGAACCCCACCCCGCCAAAGCTGTGCTTTGTCTCCCCTCCCCGCAGGCGGGGAGGGGCTGGGAGTGGGGTGCAATGACTGTGGAAATCATAACTAATTACCCGGACTTGCTTTAATATCATGTCCGCTTGATTGCTTATTAAACCCGAAGAACCCCACCCCCAGCCCCTCCCCGCAGGCGGGGAGGGGCTGGGGGTGGGGTTCTTTTATGATGAGTAATTTGGCGGACTTGATATAACTGTGTATTGGGAAGATAGTAAATAACTGAATTAACTTCGCTCCTATTTAAGCTTGCTCTCGTAATTTTTTTGAGTAATTTATTCTTTGCAAATCTCCTACTCTGGTAAAAAATGCTGAAACTATTAAGATTAGAAGCATCTGCCTATTGAATATTCACTAATTTTTCCCAGCCATGCCTCTGTCACGCCTAGTAACGCTGATTGTCGGTCTGATCGTCATTTTGGGGCTAGCCCTATGGCTAATTGATTCCCTCTCACGCCTCTATTGGCAATTATCCTATTCGCCGTTGCTAGGCAATTTACTGCTGTTGCTGCTGATTCTCCTGATTGGAGCCTTGGTTGCCGCTTTTGTTTATTATGTATTGGTGATTAGATCGGGAGAAAAGCGATCGCGTCGCAATCCGAAGCGAGCGACTGCGGCACAAATTCCGGCTGCTAAATCTGACGCAGCTTCTACAACTCTCCAGGCTGTACGACAACAGGTAGCGCAAATTCAAGATGAAGTCACACGCCAAGCTTTATTAAGTCGATCGCGAGAGATTGAAGCGAACTTAGCACGGGGTGAAATTCAAGTAGTGGTATTTGGTACGGGGAGTGCTGGTAAAACTTCTCTAGTTAATGCGATTATGGGACGCATGGTCGGTCAGGTAGATGCACCGATGGGTACAACTCAGGTTGGAGAAACCTATTGTCTGCGGTTGAAGGGATTAGAACGCAAAATTTTAATTACAGATACGCCGGGGATTTTAGAAGCAGGAGTGGCAGGAACGGAACGGGAACAAATGGCGCGAGAACTGGCGACAGAAGCAGATTTACTGTTGTTTGTGGTAGATAATGACTTACGACGCTCAGAATATGAGCCGTTGCGGGGGTTGGCAGAAATTGGCAAGCGATCGCTTCTAGTTCTCAACAAAACTGATTTATATACAGATGAAGATAAAGAATCCATCCTTGCGAGATTGCGTCAACGGGTACGGGGATTTATTGCTACTAATGATGTGGTAGCGATCGCTGCTAATCCCCAACCTGCACAACTCGAAACTGGCGAAACCTTCCAGCCAGAACCGGATATTGTCCCTTTGCTGCGGCGCACGGCTGCTGTTTTACGTGCTGAAGGTGAAGATTTAGTAGCAGATAATATTCTTTTGCAATCTCTGCGATTGGGAGACGAAGCGCGAAAACTCATCGATGGGCAGCGTCGCCGTCAAGCTGACAAAATCGTAGAACGGTTTCAATGGATTGGCGCTGGTGTGGTATCAGTCACGCCAATACCAGTTGTAGATTTATTAGCCACAGCCGCAGTCAACGCTCA
This sequence comes from Nostoc sp. DedSLP04, assembly GCF_034530775.1. NCBI lineage: Bacteria > Bacillati > Cyanobacteriota > Cyanophyceae > Nostocales > Nostocaceae > Nostoc > Nostoc sp. DedSLP04. The sequence goes on from NZ_JAVRCL010000007.1 coordinate 45,092, forward strand.
AATGGTTGTGGAAATTGGTAGAGTGTATGGCTGTGAATTGAATATGGAACGGGGACGAGAATTAGCTCTTTCTTTAGCGAAAACCATCGCTAGTTTAGGCATTGTCAAAGGAGCAATTCAATTATTATCTACAGCCTTGCAACTCAATGTTGCCACCTTTATTATTGGTAGAGCAATTCAAGGCGTAACAGCAGCTTATTTAACGCGAATTGCCGGTAAAAGTTTCATTGAATATTTTCGTCATGACCAAGATTGGGGTGATGGTGGAATGACAGAAGTTGTACAGCGACAGTTTCAAATTAATCGCAGAGATGAATTTATTAAAGCTTTTATTCAAGAAGCGATCGCACGGGTAGTGAAGCCATTACAAGATAAATCTGAGGTGGTTGAACATGATGAAGAAGTCAATAGCTAAATATTGTTAGTTTTATGACCACAAGCGATATCATCTGTGTGTAGTGTTATACGCTCACTAGAAATCAGGAGTGCAATGAAGCTTCAGCAACTAGTAATTGTCAGTACAGTATTTGTTTTGGCGGCTGTGCCAAAAATTACGTTTGCAGATGAAGTGTGGAATAGCGGCTACGGCAGGGTGGTCTATCAAAGCGATCGCGGTAAAACTGCTATATGGACTTATCCAGGAGGAACTATCTTCATTGAAGGGCTAGCTGGAGTAACGAGCAATCGTGGAATTTATCATGGCTATTGGGTTGGTAACTCCAATGTCAAATGTGATACGTCACGAGAAGATGGGTCAGGCAAATTGAGCAACACCTGGGGACGATTTTCAATCCGCTTTCTAGTTCCTAATTTTCCCATGCCCTGGGAAGCAAGATGGAGCTATTGCGAGGGCGAACCTACTTTCTCTTGGAACGGAACCCCGCCAAAGCAAGCTTCAGTTCAACGTTAAAGTTTATTGACTTTTGTGGCTAAAATTCCCCAAACCTGACTGCAACCATTTGAGTTGATGACTGATATCATGTTCGCCTAATTAGTTATAATTCTTGCATCTGTGCAAAAACCAAAAAACCCTATTTCCCCCTGCTCCCTGCCCCCTGCTCCCCTGCGTTCTTAATGATAAGTCTTTCACCGGACATGATATCATACGTCATCGTGCAGGTTTCGACGCTTGCTTGGCGTATTCTTCTATCAGGAAAGCATAGTCTTCGTAATTGGGCAGGGTCTCGAAACTATGAACCGCAGAGGTCATCGCCCATAGCAGCTTTTCCCTCGTCCAAGTTTCAATGAAAGGCGTGAACCATGACGCATCGTCCAGCATCGTCGCACGAAGGTTGACGAACTCATCTATTCCTTCCGGGTGAGTAAACATCCAACTCATGCAGTGCGGGCAGAAGTAATGGCGGGTCGCGCCGTGCAAACCGCCAATGGTCGGCTGACCTTTCAGTATTGAGAACCCAACGCTTGGAATCGCAACACTTAAAGAAAAAGCGCTAGCGGTCATTCGCTGACAACCCGTGCAGTGGCAAGCCATCGTCAGCAGAGGCGGGGCACTTACCTGAAACCGTATCTGTCCGCAACGGCATCCACCTTCCCAGGGTAAATTCCAGTCGTTCACGATCTGCCGCCTCCGTTCGCTATTCATGTTCCATTCATAATTAACAATAATATTTCATGGATTATCTGCAAATACAAAAAAGGGAAGAGAAAGCAATATGCAATTGAATAGTGTTATCGCAAATCGTATCCAACATTGGGAAGTATTTTGCAGCAAATCGACGCGCGATTTTTTCGTACTTGTTAGGCAACCCCATAGGCAGAAAACAACTAATTCTTTAGATAGAAGCCTCCGGTAAATATCAGTTTTAGCATGAAATAATTATCCTAATTAATTTTCGGAAAACAATAGTGGGTAGCGCATTGGAGCTTAATTACTGGGCTTTTGAATCATGGCTAGGCTGTATTTTAATTATTTGTGCAAGCAGGGCAATCTGTTTGTCATAAAACTTAGGAGATGATGAAAATGACAATTAATCATGGGATCTTATCGCAACTAGGTGATGGTGATAGTTATTCAGTAGCAGGCGATGTAACCACCTTTAAAGCTACGAGCGAACAAACTGATGGCAAGTATGCACTGTTTGAAGTAGTACTTGCACCCCAACTAGGCCCGCCGCCACATATTCATAGTCGAGAAGATGAAGCATTCTACATTCTTGAAGGTTCGATTGAGTTTTATCTTGATGAACAAACAGTTGTAGCAACTCCCGGAACCTTCTTACATTCTCCTAAAGGTCAACTCCATAGTTTTAAAAATATTGGTTCTGCTCCAGCTAAAATGCTGATTTTGGCTACTCCAGGTGGAATAGAAAAGTTTTTTGCACAAGTCGGAACTAAAGTAGAGAATTCATCAGTTCCACCGTTACCTATAACTCAAGAAGTGATTGAAAAAATATTAGCAACTGCTCCAAAATATGGAATTACAATTGTTCTTCCTGAAACTGATAATTCTCCATAGAAATCAAACTTTAAACCCGAAACTTTTTCGGTTTTAAGGATTATTTAGTTAATCTGAGATTAGATATAATTTATATCAATGTGAGGCATCAACCCCCCTTGTTTCATTACACTACCATAAACTTCCGACTATCCAACGCTGGCTCATACTTGAATGGCACGCTTGAATAACTTTAAGCTATGGTGAATAAGGCTATAGCTTTTAATGACCATCAAGCAGTAATGGTATGGGTCAGAGTTGGCTTATAGATAACTCATATAAGTACTGAGTTCACTCAGTATCTAAGCAGGCTGACCCGATATCACCAAAAAGCGATCGCGATATACTGAATATAAATTGTGAAAGGAAATAGACCTAATGACCTATCCTGATAATCAGAGTCTGCCAGACAATCAACCGTATAAAATTTACGAATTTAAAAAAAATAATCAAGAAAAAATACCTGGTTATTTAGTAGTTAGTACTGCGAAACTGAACGTTGAGACAGAAGAAGACAATTCTCATAGATATTTCTCATCAGTTGCGAATAAAAAGTTTTTTAATATCAATGATGGAAAAGCTGAACCTTCAGCCCAAGAAATGATTGAGAAAATTTCTAAAAGTTTGCAATCAAGCCCCGACCCAGAAATAATTATAAATATTCATGGATATAGTTCTACACCATCGGATACAGAGACGGGGTGTAAAAAGATTTATGAATATGTTAATACGCATATTGAACAACCAAATAAATATATTTTTATCGGATACAGATGGCCATCAGAAAATCCTATAAAAACGGATGAATCTGGTTCCTTTAGACAAAAGTTAATCAACGCACTTTCTTCTCTACCAACTTTACTAGCTATTAATTTAGCTTTAGGACTAACAATTAGTGTATGCTCTGCCATAGCTTTATTATTCCTAAATATTGTGAGTAATAGTGCTGTCCACTTTTTCACAGCGATGTTAATTTTATCTGGTATTGTATCTTCAATTATCTTTACATTAATTATTCTCAGGATATCTACTTATTTTCGTGATATTTACAGAGCAAGTAATTATGGAACTACAGATTTAGTTGAATTGATCAGACAGTTAGATTACACAGCAAAACTTCCCCCAAATAAGCGTATTAAATTATCTTTTATTAGTCATAGTATGGGGTGTTTTGTAGTAACAGATGTAATTCGGATTCTCTCTGATGTTTTTGATGTTAAATCTATTAATAAAAAACCGAATTCGGATATTGGTAATGTATTTCGATTAGGCAGACTTGTATTAGTTGCACCTGATATCCCTGTAGAAAGTATCTTGCCAGGACGTGCTAATTTTCTTCGTTCTTCTTTACGTCGTTGTGAAGAAGCTTATATATTTTGTAATGAAGGCGACCTAGCATTACGATTTACCTCTACTGCCGCAAATTATTTTAGTTTCCCAGCGCGAACTCGTATTAGTGGGTACAGGCTTGGTAATATAACAGTTAAACATTTCAACAATAAAAATGATTCAGTGGGTCATACACCCAGATATGGAGTTGTTAATTTACACAAACAAGACTATGGCAAAGGTTACAGACTTGATAATCCTTATAAATATTTAGAAATTCGTTCTTCTAGTAGCGAACATAGAAAACTTGAAGAGATAACTGAAATGTCAGAAAACTTGGTACAACCCGCAGATTTATTTACATATTTTGACTGTACAGATTATAAAGATGACCGGATGAAGCAGATCGGAATAGTTAGTTCTGCCATCCAAAAGCCAGCGATAAATTTTGGGAATTATATTTTCCTCACCTTGGCATTTATTCGGAAGTCTTTTAAGAATACAGATCCTCAAGGTGTTGATACCCACACGGGCTATTTTGAAGGTGCTTTTACTCAAAAAGCTATCTATGAATTAGCTTTTTTAGGATTTCAAGGATTTTTGCAATCTTTGTCAATTGAAGGAGGTGAGTCCGAGCAAATTAGTATTTTTTCTCAAAAATGCCACGAAAAGCAAATTCAAGTGATTCTTGCGCCGCAAATATATCAACAAAAGACTCAAGATTAGACAAGAAATTGCTAAGTCAAGGGGAAAAAGTAAGTAGGTCGGCGTAAATAATTATTGGGATAAGGGAGGGGGCAGGGGGAGAAAGAGTTTAAGGCTTATTTACTTTCCTTCACACAGTTTGGTTTTATTTAGGACTTACGCATCGTACATAAGTACTAAACACAATTTGGGTATTTTAGCCATGTTTTGCATCCAGTGATCGCAAATGTCGGAATAAATCAGGGTTATCTGAAGCCTCTGAAAAGACTAAATACCGTAATACACGTTTTGGTTGATTTGTATAGTGCGTAAATCCTATTATTGCACCGACTTACTTAAAAGTTAAGAAAAATTGTAGGTTGGGTGAAGCGAAGCGCAACCCAACAAAGGCATTTTGTTTGCGAAGTATTTTTTTCCTAAAAAAATGTTTTTTATACGCAAAAATACTTAAAAAAAATTAACTTATATTTTAGTGTCAAAATTCTGGTTATTTATTTCTAAAGTATTCCGGAAACAGGAGGGAATGTCAGAAAAACTAGATAAAAGGACTTACTGAGTAACCAGGTCATGACCCACCACATAATCGGTAAATTACTACAAGGGCGTTACCAAGTTGTCCAAAGCCTCGGTGCAGGGGTGTTTGGACAAACATACATTGCTGTAGATGTAGATTATCCAGAGAATCCCAAATGCGTTATTAAGCAGATTAAAGTTAGCAGTTCCGAATCTGGCTATTTGGAGATGTTGAGGTTACTGTTTCTGACTGAAACCCAAACCCTCAAGCTTCTAGGAAGCCATGACCAAATTCCTGAATTTATCGCCTGTTTTGAAGAAAACGAGCGATTTTATATAGTGCAAGAGTGTATTGAAGGACATGCGCTGACTGCGGAATTGCCCATCGATAGCCAATGGGGCTGTCTGTGGAGTGAGAGCGAAGTTGTAAAATTTTTAATAGATGTCTTAGGTATTCTAGAATTTGTTCACTCTCAAGGCGTTATCCATTGCGATATCAAGCCGGAAAACTTGATTAGACGTACTGTTGATAACAAGTTAGTTATGATTGACTTTGGCTCAATCCAGTCGATCGATTTTGGCATAGGTGCAGAATTGCCCATTTATAGAATTCCCGTCACTTCATTGGGATACATACCGCCAGAACAATTTATTGGTCAGACACAGCCCAACAGTGATATTTATGCTTTGGGTATGATTGCTATTCAGGCTTTAACAGGACTAGAACCACTACAATTAAAAACCGATCCTTCTACTAATGAAATTTTTTGGCGTTCTCAAAACACGCCAGTTAACGATTATTTAGCTGCTGTTCTCAGCCAAATGATCCGCTACAATTACCAAGACCGCTTTCAGTCTGCGGGTGAAGTGTTGCGGGTACTCAAACAAATAATCTGGGAACCTCAGTCATCAGAAACATTAGAAGAAGATTCTCAATTTTCCCTAGAAGTAGCGAAAAATTCTACATCTGGAAAATTATCCCCATTATTAACGGGAATGAAAGTAGGATTGGCAGCTAATTCTTTAGTGATGGGATTTGGTGTATATTCTTTAGTTAATACTGCACCTGCATATTCAGAAACAGATACATTATATAAAGCAACAAAAGAATATCAAGCAGGGGATTTGGAAGAAGCGATCGCACTCGCTAAATCAATTCCTTCTCACAGCAATGTTTATCCAGAAGCGCAAGCCACAATTGAAGAATGGCAAGAACAATGGCAAGTAGCTGCACAGCAATACGAAATAGCACAACTAGCTTTTCAAGAGAACAGATGGTCAGATGTTCTTCATGCTGCTGCCAAAGTTCCAAAGATTGCATATTGGCAATCTAAAACAGATAAAATAGTTCAAAAAGCATCTGTCAACATTGAATTACAGACGCAAGATTTATTAGCAAAAGCTTACGAAAAAGCTGCTGACAAAGATTTTTCTGCCGCCTTACAATATCTACGTCAAATTCCTCAAGAAAGTCGTGCCGGGGCTTTAGTTCAAGACAAGTTAGCTGAATATAATCGAAAACGGCAGATCAGAGCAGCCTACTTTTTACAGAAAGCCTATAAAAAAGCATCTATTGGTGATTTCGATCGAGCTGTAAAATTTCTCCGAAATATTCCCCAAGATACTTTAGTTTATGCTCAAGCTCAAGTCAAATTGAATGAGTATACTCAAAAACAACGCGTAGTAGCTGACTATCAAAAGATAGCTTCTGCAAAAAGAACAAATTTATTTGTTCCGAAAAAGTCAGTTACTAAAATTGAATCTCTTCAAGAAGTAAATTACTTGCAAGAGGTTAATATTCGGTAGGTTTGGTAATTCGTAATTCGTAATTCGTAATTCGTAATTCGTAACACTTTGTACGTTTGCGTAGTATGTCGCAAACAGACACTGCACTTAGCTTGCTTTCCCGTAGAGGTACGATGAGATAAGGGAATAAGGGAAATAACCCATGCCCAATACCCTCTAGTTTTTACCAAGGAACCACACCGTTTTCATCAAAAAATCCTCCGCTAGAACCATCATCAGGTAGAGTAGCGAGTCTCACTGCTGCGATCGCACCCTGCTCAACAGTGCGATACCCTTGGTATTGATTAATGTCAGTTGCTGTAAAACCAGGATCGGCAGCATTGATTTTAATTGGGGTATCTTTAAGTTCGGCAGCCAATAAAACTGTGATTGCATTCACTGCTGTCTTGGATGAGTTATAAGCAAGAAACTTAAAATCAGCGAATTCGTAATTGGGATCGGAGTTCAGAGTCAGAGAACCTAAACCACTTGATAAATTCACTATTCGCCCTGCTTTTGATTTCTTTAAAAGTGGCAACAAAGCTTTTGTAACTGCAAACACTCCAAATACATTCGTTTCATAAGTATGTCGTAGTGTTTCAATATCAACTTGGCTAGGTGGAAGGCGATCGCCATCACTTACTATTCCAGCATTGTTCACGAGAATATCAAGTTTTTCAAATTCGCTCTCGATTTGTTTAGCCGCAGAGTCGATTGTTTTTTGGTCGCTCACATCAAGTTGAATTGTTTGGGCATCGATCTGGCTAAGACGAAGTTTATTCGCCGCTTCTTCACCACGTCCTATATCTCTTGAACCAACAAGAACAGTAGCACCTCTAGAACCTAATTGGCGGGCAATCTCATATCCAATACCTTTGTTTGCGCCTGTAATCAGCGCAACTTTGCCTTTTAAATCTTCTGACATATTGCTTCTCTATTTTGCTCGGCACTGACAACTTTTACTATCTTTGAGCAAGTTTAGTGTATAAGTAGTGTGTATCAACACAATATTTGAGATTTAGTAATCCTACACAAGTAGCGATCGCCTGTCATATTTGCACCAGTACTAATTCACACCTCAGATAGCTGTTGAGAAAATATTTGCAGCTTAAAGTAGCAATTGACTCAAAAATTCTTGCAGAAGGTAGATATGCAAACCAAACAGCTTGGCAATTCAGAGCTTAACATTACCCCAATCGGCTTTGGTGCTTGGGCGATTGGTGGCGGTGAATGGGCTTTTGGCTGGGGAGAGCAAGATGACCAAGAATCGATCGCGGCGATCGATCGCGCTCTTGACCTCGGCGTTAATTGGATTGACACAGCAGCTATTTATGGTTTAGGGCATTCTGAAGAGGTTGTTGCTAAGGCGCTCAAAGGTCGATCTAGTCGCCCTTACATTTTCACGAAATGCTCAATGGTCTGGGATGAAAAGGGCGAAATTGCTCGCAGTCTGAAAGCGGATTCTTTGCGGCGGGAGGTTGAAGCCAGTCTGCGCCGACTAGACATTGAAACCATCGACCTTTACCAAATCCACTGGCCCAACCCTGACTCAGAAATCGAAGAAGGCTGGACAACTTTGGCCAAGCTCAAGGATGAGGGTAAGGTTCGCTATATCGGAGTTTCTAATTTCAATGTCGAACAGTTGAAACGTATCCAAGAGATTGCACCAGTTACGTCATTGCAACCGCCTTATTCGCTGGTGAAGCCGGATGTCGAAAAGGAGATTCTGCCTTTTTGTAAGGAAAATAACATAGGTGTGATTGTTTATTCACCTATGCAATCTGGTTTGCTTACAGGAAAGATGACACCTGAGCGAGTTGCTAATTTCCCAGATAATGATTGGCGCAAAAGCAATAGTGAATTTCAGGAGCCACGTCTATCTCGTAACCTGAAGTTAGTCGAAGTGTTGCAACACATTGGTCAACAACACGATCGCTCTCCAGGTGAAGTGGCGATCGCTTGGACTTTAAATAATCCGGCGGTGACTGCGGCGATCGTTGGCGGACGCAATCCTAAGCAGGTAGAAGGAATCATTGGTGCTGGAGAATTTCGCCTCAATCAGCAGGAACTAAATGATATTGATACTTTCCTGCGCGAGAATCCATAAAATCTCTGCTGGAAAACCTGATAAACCCCACGACTTAAGCCGGGGGTTTATTCATACTTTTATTTTGTTGCTACGCCGATAATATGAGGACTAACAATTGGCAATTGCGCATCAAATCGCTCATAATTGATGCTACTAAAACCAGCCTTTCCTAATGCTATCCAAATTTCTTTATCTGGATGACAACCATCACCTATTGCTTTCCCAATTGGACTAATTGTGTTTTGTACTTGTCGCAATAAACTTCCTTGAGGTGCGGCGACATGTTCAATAAATAAGAAGCGTCCGCCTGGTTTAAGTACTCTTAAAATTGCCTGCAATGTATAATCTATATTCGGCACATAGCATAAAAATAATGTACTAACAACAGTATCGATGCTGTTATCTTCGGCATCTAACCATTCGGCATTACCAATGCGGAGGTCGATATTTAAACCCAGTTTTTCTGCTTGTTTTTGAAGAGAAGAATGCCTATGTGAATTTGGCTCGATTCCTATCCAATGGATATCTTTAGGATAATAGGGTAAGTTAGCGCCTGTTCTGGGGCCAATTTCTAAAACTTTACCTTGGAGATTAGCAAAAAGAGAACGTTTGCGATCGCTGACAATTTTATCATATTTGCTACTACTTGAAGCCATCATCCAGGCAAAAAAATGTTTACCAAGGTTTGCAAAAATATTATTTTTTGAATCTCCAATAATTTGGTTTACAGTCATTATCTACTTCCTAATTTTTGAGCCGAGAAATTGGGGTGCTAAACAACCATTTGATAGCCTCAAGGTACAATACTTGGTGTTTGTTGTACCTCACCCATTAGACTCACCTGATAGGATGAATTTAATTAACGTATTACGTGTAGCACTGGAACCGTAAGATATTACAGAAAGAACAAAAGGATAGAGGCGTTTATATATACGATGATGAGCGATCGCCTGAGAAAATCTAATATAACTGCGGATGTTATAATCCAAAGTGGGTTTTGCAAAATAGCGTTTATTGAACTCCAATCGCTCTCATGAAGTACGAGATACCAAATTGGCAGCGGTAGTAACTTAAATTATACGACGAATAGTGACAGAGAAATTAACTCAAAACAATTGTTTCATCCAAGAAAAACTATGAGCTTTAAACTTCAAGCTTTGCAACTTCCGACTCTCCAGAAAAAATCCGAAGGGCCAATTGTAACTGCTTGGCAGAAATTTCTTTTAGATTATGACTTCCCGATTGCTGCCGTTGATGGGGATTTTGGGAATATTACAACTCAAGCAACGCGTGATTATCAGACTAGTAATGCTTTAACAGTAACGGGAATTGTCGATACAGCTACTTATAAAAAAGCGCTAGAGCAAGGTTTTGCAATTTATTTTGCTATCTACACCGATGCCGGGAATAAATTCTTAACCTATCTTAACTTTGGAGTAAATGAGGTCAAAGATTTACAAAAAAGTTTAACAGCGATCGGTCGTTTGAATCCGCCGTTAGTAGCTGATGGAGACTTTGGCCCCAACAGTACAAAAGGACTAGCCGAAACTTATAAAATCAGAGACGTCAATTTTCGAGCCGAGTTAGCTCAACAGCTTTCTAATACAACAAAAACCAAGCTTGGCATTGATTTGGAGTTGGCTTTAGACAACATAACTGAATATGCCAAAAGATTAAGACAACGACTGAGTGGAAAAGCCTGGGTTAATTTTTTCCCAGACAGCGACTCAATCGATGATTTAGCTTCTCCCTTTCGTCAAAAAGTACAAGCTTTTGAGCAAGCCTTAAAAAATGCCGGAGCAAATATCGATATATCTTCAGTATTTCGCCCTTCAGAACGAGCTTATTTAATGCATTATGCTTTTCGTATTAGCAATAATGAAATTGCTGCCAAAGATGTTCCACCGATGCCTAATGTAGATATTAATTGGCTACATTACACCAATGCTGGTTCTGTCCAAGCTGCTAAAGAAATGGTGTCTGCTTATAATATTGCTTTTCGACCTGTTCTTACCTCTCGTCATACCCAAAGATTAGCAATTGATTGGGAAATTACTTGGTCAGGAACCTTAAATATCAAAAACGCTAACGGAACGACAGTTAGCATTAATCAGCCACGAACGAGTTATGAAAATTCTACTTTATGGCAAGTTGGGCGTTCTTACGGTGTGATTAAATTATCTAGCGATCGCCCCCACTGGTCACATGATGGACATTAATGGCTAGAGGAACCGCATATATGGAGAACGCAGTTCCAAAGTTCAGAGTAGAATGACTTGATAAAAATTCCAGATTGGAACAAGGAAAACTCCACAAAGGCTTCAAAATAACTCTTTGTGGGGGATTTCTATTTGCATCTCCCAATCTCTGCATATTTTTTGAGTACGGTAAACCGTATTTGCTCGTTAGTTCCCAAAGATTAATTAAATTGTTAAGTTTAGTTACATAAATAAGTAAAAAAATACTGCAAACATTGCTAAATGGGAGACATTATGAGAAACAATAGTATACTTGAAGACCCAGACAAGCCGAACAACTTTGCCTTATCGTTAGCGAGTCTTCTCCCAAAGAGATGTAAGGGCTAACGAGCATCATGAGCCTTACAGCCCATCGTAGACATTGCTCAGATGCGAATATACCAGCATTTTTGACCAGTCTTTAATCAAGTTTCTCAAAGCGTTAAGGAAAATGAGAAACAGAGGAGAATGGGTAAAACCAATGCCCAATGCCCCATACACAATTTTCAAGTTAGTTTCATTATTTCAGGATTGGTAACATTTATGGGAATTAAAGAACAGCCTAAGTCACCTCGGTTTCGGATCGTCGCTAATATATTACTGGCAGTATCAGGGCTATTCTTGCTCTTAAATTTATTTTTGCCTAATTTATTTGCTTCTGGCCCGACTGGTGTTCCTTACAGCTTGTTTATTCATCAAGTACAGGAAGGGGAAGTCAACCGCGTTTCCGTTGGTCAAAACCAGATCCTCTACCAAATAAAAACAGAAAATGCCGAGCCGGGTCAGGTGTTTGCAACTACACCCATCTTTGATTTGGAGTTACCCAAACTCTTAGAAGAAAAGGGAGTTGAGTTTGCTGCTACACCGCCACCTAAAAATACTTGGTTTACAACCCTCTTAAGTTGGGTGATTCCACCACTGATTTTTATTGGGATTTGGCAGTTCTTTCTTGCACGTGGTGCTGGTGGCGGTGGCCCTCAAGGTGCCCTTTCCATTGGTAAGAGCAAAGCTAAGGTTTACGTTGAAGGCGAATCCGCTAAAATCACCTTTGCAGATGTGGCTGGGGTAGAAGAAGCGAAAACTGAGTTAGTGGAAATTGTAGATTTCCTCAAGACTCCGGCACGGTTTACGCAAATTGGCGCTAGGATTCCCAAAGGTGTGTTGTTAGTTGGGCCTCCAGGTACTGGTAAGACACTGCTAGCGAAAGCCGTAGCAGGAGAAGCAGGAGTTCCATTCTTCAGCATCTCTGGTTCCGAGTTTGTAGAATTGTTTGTCGGTGTAGGTTCTTCCAGAGTGCGGGATTTGTTTGAACAGGCCAAAAAACAAGCTCCCTGTATTGTATTCATTGATGAATTAGATGCGATCGGTAAGTCTCGTAGCAGTAACGGCTTCTACGGTGGTAACGATGAGCGCGAACAAACCCTCAACCAATTACTAACTGAGATGGATGGGTTTGCAGCTGGGGATGCAACAGTAATTGTACTAGCAGCGACCAACCGCCCGGAAACTCTAGACCCTGCATTGCTGCGTCCAGGTCGCTTTGACCGCCAAGTGTTGGTAGACCGTCCCGATTTATCTGGTCGTGAAGCAATTCTCAAGATTCACGCTCAAAAGGTCAAATTAGGAGATGATGTAGATTTAAAAGCGATCGCTACTCGTACCCCCGGTTTTGCTGGCGCAGATTTGGCAAACTTGGTGAACGAAGCCGCATTATTGGCAGCGCGCAATCTGCGTGAAAAGGTTGCTCAAGAAGACTTTGCCGAAGCAATTGAGCGGGTAGTTGCCGGTTTAGAGAAGAAGAGTCGCGTGATGAACGAGACTGAGAAAAAGATTGTTGCATACCATGAAGTTGGTCACGCAATGGTCGGGGCGCTCACAACCGGAAACGGTCGTGTAGAAAAGATTTCGATTATTCCTCGTGGGATGGCAGCTTTGGGCTACACTCTGCAATTACCAACTGAAGACCGCTTTTTGATGAATGAAGATGAACTGCGGGGTCAGATTGCAACTCTGTTAGGTGGACGTTCCGCTGAAGAGGTTGTGTTTAACAGTATTACCACAGGTGCTTCCAACGATTTGCAACGAGCAACTGACTTGGCAGAACGGATGGTAACAGCTTATGGTATGAGCAAAGTCTTAGGGCCATTAGCTTATCAACAAGGACAACAAGCAGCATTTTTGGGTAATGGTGCGCCGAATCCTCGCAGATTGGTAAGTGAAGATACAGCGAAAGCGATTGATATCGAAGTCAAGGAAATCGTGGAAACAGCCCACGAGCAAGCCCTAGAGATTCTCAGACAGAATCGAGACTTGCTAGAAGCGATAGCTACTCAGCTCTTAGAAACAGAGGTCATTGAAGGCGAAAAACTGCACGATTTGTTGAGTCAAGTTAAACCCGTAACTCATATCATGTCCGCTTGATTGCTTATTAAACCCGAAGAACCCCACCCCGCCAAAGCTATGCTTTGTCTCCCCTCCCCGCCTGCGGGGAGGGGTTGGGGGTGGGGTTCTTTTATTATGGGTAATTTGGCGGACATGATATCATTCGTAATTAAGAAAGTCAGATTTCATCCACACAGGTACGCAGAGAATAACTTTGCGTACCTTTGCGTTAAACCTCTGCGTTCCTTTGCGTTTCAGAAATGCCACTTATCGCAATACAAATACCAGCTAACAAAAATGCTAATCCACCCCCAACAGCACCAAAAAAAGGTGTTATTACTTGCAGTTGGGGAAATATAACGCCAAACAAACTCATTGCTAAAGCAAACCCACCAAAATACATCCCAATTCCTAATCCCGCCCATCGCTGGGGTACTTGCCCTAAAGCAAAAGGAATTGCCCCGTTGACAATTAAACTAAAGCTCGCAACGATCAACACAATTATTGGAATTTGTGCGCCCAGAGATATCATTATCAATAACGAAGGGATGATTGCACAGATCCCACAAAGCATTGCTTGACTATTACCAATTTTAACGGCAAAAATTCCTGCTGGGATGCTGGCAATTGCGATCGCTATTCCAATCCAAACCATTTGCATATCAATATTATCAGTATTCAGTTGGGTCTTGAGTACTTTACCCAAGACATCCATGAGAAATCGGATACCCCAGGCGACACCAAAACCAGTTCCTAAAATCAACGCCAATTTCTCTAAGGGCAACTTTACTGTTTCTGCTTGGTGTCTATCTACTGGTACTTCTGGGGGATTGACTAAGCGAAACACAGCCGCCGCCCCCAGCATCACAAAAGAACCGATCGCAAAGGTATAAACTGGGCCTAAACTCAGAATAAACTTGTAGCTTATTGGTTTAAAAGCTCCAATCACACCGCCTGTTAAAGTGACAAAACTTGCTGTTAAAGGTAACTGGGCTGGCTTAGAATACATCCCCAACAGGCACATAGCTGGAGAGCGAAATATTGTCATTGCCAATGCCCAAGCTACCAATACTATAGGTAAGAGCGATCGCATCACGGTAGTAGGCGGGATCAAACTTACAACGCATGGTATAGCAATAAACAAAGCCGATGCCAGAATCATACCTACTGAGATAAAAGGAAACCGAGTTCCTACCCAGCGTCTAGCTTGGTCTGAAAGTCCACCCATCACTGGTTCCAGCACCGCACCCAAAGCATTTTCGACTAGCACCAAACCAACTGCCAGTGAAGCAGGAAAACTAAACTGAGTCAAAAGTTGCGGTAAATAGATATTATAAATTAACCACGAGAGCGTAATTGCTCCCTGCACAGCTGCCAACACCCAAACTTGCACCCATAAAATATTCAGATGAGATTTCGAGGTAGTCAAGTCGCTTCGCTCCAATTAAAAATTAAAAATTATTAATTAAAAATTTCAAGACGCTCTCTACGAGACGCTGCGCCTAGCTTGCTTCTTTGCAGGAGTACGTGGCCTCGCTAACACTTCGCTATCTATCATTGTTAGCTCTGTACCAAAATTAATTAATTAAAAATAGAAAAATTTTTAATTTTTAACTTTTAATTTTTAATTCCAAAAAGGTCATCAGCAGATGGGAAGTGGGGATTTAAACTGCAAACTCGCTCTGCTCACGGCAGAAGAAGAGGGGGAAAGGGAAAAGGTTAAAGGGAAAAGGACAGATATTCTCCTTTCCCCTTTCACCCTTCCCCTTTAACCCTTCCTTGTGCCTCCTGCCTCTCTTGGTTAATACTCTGGAACTGAAGGATCGATTTCTCGACTCCAAGCGGTAATTCCGCCTTTAACATTTGTCCCTACAATCCCGGATTCCTTAAGGATGGCGAGAGCTTTTGCCGATCGCCCGCCCATTTTACAATGAGCAATTAGGCGGTGGCCGTTCAATATTTCCTTCACCTTAGCAACGCCATTGCCATTTTCAATGTCTGGTAAGGGCACCAACACTGAACCCGGAATCTTGGCAATGTCGTACTCATGGGGGTTGCGGACATCCAACAGTACAAAATCCTTTGCACCGCTATCCAGCAACTCTTTCAAATCCTTGACGGTCATTTCTTGACTTTCCATCTGCTGTTTTGCCTCCTCTGCCTTAGCTTGTGGAATCCCGCAGAATTCTTCGTAGTCTATCAGCTTTTCAATCACTGGGCGAATCGGGTTCGGACGCAGCTTTAACTCCCGAAATTTCATATCCAAGGCGTTGTATAGCAGCAATCGTCCGCTAAGAGTGTTGCCTTGTCCCAGAATGATTTTAACAGCTTCGGTTGCCTGGATTAAACCAATAATTCCTGGCAAAATTCCCAATACGCCACCTTCTGCACAAGAAGGAACCATTCCTGGTGGTGGTGGTTCTGGGAAAAGGTCACGATAATTCGGGCCACCTTCGTAATTAAATACAGTAGCTTGCCCTTCAAAGCGTAAAATTGAACCGTAGACGTTGGGCTTATTCAGCAATACGCAGGCGTCGTTAACTAGATATCTGGTGGGGAAGTTATCAGTACCATCCACGACGATATCGTAAGGTTGAATCAGTTCCAAGGCGTTTTCGGAAGTCAGACGAGTTTCGTATAAATCAACCTGACAATAGGGGTTAATCTCGTGAATCCGGTTTTTTGCCGATTCAATCTTGGGTTTACCCACCCAGGATGTCCCGTGAATTACTTGGCGTTGCAGATTAGAAGTATCGACAATATCAAAATCGACAATTCCGATGCGTCCAATACCCGCCGCCGCCAAATATAAAAGTAGTGGTGAACCGAGTCCACCTGTACCGATACACATTACACTAGCGGCTTTCAGGCGCTTCTGTCCCTCTAGTCCTACTTCCGGTAAAATCAGGTGTCGGGAGTAGCGTTCGTAATCGTCTTTGGTCAACTGGATTTCGTCCAGATTGGGATTGAGCATAGCAGTTATGATGTGGGAAAGCGGAATATTAATCCTATCGAAAAACTGGATCTTATATCATGTCCGCTTGATTGCTTATTAAACCCGAAGAACCCCACCCCGCCAAAGCTGTGCTTTGTCTCCCCTCCCGAAAAGCGGGGAGGGGTTGGGGGTGGGGTTCTTTTATTATGGGTAATTTGGCTGACATGATATTATATGGAGATAGGAGTGGGAAAGACGAATTTTCATCTGTGATAGCGGCGAAAACCGCTACGAGTGACTGTCTTTAAACTAAGCCAGTTATTTTATATTTTCAATTGCCTCTATTTGAAACTGATGAGTATCATCAAGGCTCCAACTTTGTAGTTCTCCAGCTTTGCCGTTTTGGACGGAAACTATTATATACGAGTATCCCTGCCAAGCGTATAGGCGATCGCATTCTGAGGGTATAGCAGGATGATCTGGGTGGGAGTGAAAAATGCCGATAATGTTCAGTGAGCGATCGCGTGCTTCCCTTTGTGTTTTTAACATAACTTCGGGTGCGATCGTATATTGCCGTCTTTTACTTTCTGTTGTGCCTTCCCCTGGAAATTCAGCCGCCGCTTCTGTATTCCAAGCATTTTCTGTCGGTATGACTTCTACCACAGTTTTGCCCTCACTAGCCAGATAGCCCAAAATTATACCACAGCACTCATCTGGATAGGTGCTTTCGGCATGGGTGCGGATGATTTGCAAGTGTTCTTGGCTAAGTTGGATCATGTCTGCGTTTGTAATTCTAGCAACTTCTAACAATTTTTGCTTAATGCGTATGCTAGCAAAAACCGCAGGCGATCTTAGATAGTTAAGAGAATAGTTGGATAATTACTACGTAAAAGCCTTGAAATAAGGTGAATCGTAGAGAAATATTACTTTCCTTCAAGAGGGAAGAAATGAAAGTATGCCAAAAATGTCAAATTTCACTAAATTCTTTGTACCCTAAAAATGTACAAACCGTAGGTTTAGAACTGAAAGTTACTGAAAAAATCGATTTAGATAGGTAGAAAGTTATGGCAAATATCAATGGCACTAACGGTAATGATACTCTCTATGGGACAACGAGTGATGACCTGATTAATGGTTTAGCAGGTGACGATAAACTATATGGTAAGAGAAGCTACGACATCCTCAACGGCGATGCTGGTAACGATTACTTGAATGTTGACTATTCATCAGGCAATACTACCCTTAACGGTGGCACTGGTGATGATACATTGAATGCTGAACATTCATCAGGCAATAACTTGCTCTTTGGAGGCGATGGTAATGATACTTTTTTGACCTCTAACGATATTGTCTCAACCTCTAACTCCTATATCTTCTATGGTAATAACACCCTTAACGGTGGCAATGGGAATGACACCTTTTATTACGATAAGGTAATTAGTTATGTTAATGACTTGACAACTGGTGGCGGCGGCAAGGATAAATTTGTTTACGCTGGCGGCAAGGGCGCTTCTGGTATCATTACCATCACTGATTTCGGTGGCATTGGTAAAAACTCAAACCCATTAGCATCGGTAATTGCTGAAGCAGATACCTTGCAATTTACAGGAGATGAACAATTCACTGCCAGAAATTTGCAATTAACTCAAAATGGTAAAAATTTAGAAATCACCTTTGAAGGGAAAGGTGGTGTCAAAGTAGTCTTGCAAAACTTTGCCCTGGAAAACCTAGACAATTTAGCCCAGGTTGGCAATATCGTGTTTGATGGGCAAACTAGTATCACAGACAGCTTTGATGTCTTCAATGCCGACTCTACCCAAAGCACTATCTTTAACAAGAACACAGTCACCTTCCTTAACGACCTCGACAACAATGTCAATGGCTTTGACAACTCAGATGATGTGATTAATGGTCAAGGAGGTGATGACATCATTGACGGTAAAGGTGGCAATGACGTTTTGAGGGGTGGTGTAGCAGGAAATGATACTCTCATTGGTAGTGCTGGTGACGATACCTTGAGTGGTAGCGATTCATCAGGCGATAAGCTACTGAATGGGGGCGATGGCAATGATTTTCTCTCCGTCTCTAGCTCCTCTCCCGATCAGCAATATTCCTTCCCGCAACAAGACTCGGCTGACAAAAACACCCTTAACGGTGGTACTGGTGAAGATACCTTGGATGCCAGCAATTCACCAGCCGATAACCTGCTCTTTGGGGGCGATGGCAATGATTCTCTTTCCGTTTCTGGCGCTTTTGGTAATAATACTCTCAACGGTGGTAATGGCGATGATATCCTCATAGATGGCAATGGCAAAAATATCTTCACAGGTGGCGGTGGTAAAGATAAATTTGTTTACAACTCTTTCCTTTACAACAATAGTAAGATTGCTGATTTCGGTGCCGTAGGTAAAGGGACAAACCCGACAGCAGCAGTCATTGGGGAAGTAGACACCCTAACATTTCAAGGTGTAGGCTTGACTGCCAAAAATCTGCTGTTGACTCAGAATGGCAACAATCTGGAAATCACCTTTTCTGGGGTGTTTGGTAGTCGCAAACTCATCCTGGAAAACTTCGCTCTGGAAAACCTGGATAACCTAAGCTTATCTACAGGAGCCACTGTAGACGTGGGCAATATTCTTTTTTATGGGCAAACTACCATCACAGATAGCTTTGATGTCTTCAATGCCAACTCTACCCAAAGCACTATCTTCAAAAAGAACACTGTCACCTTTCTTAATGACCTCGACAATAATGTTAACGGCTTTGACAACTCAGATGATGTGATTAATGGTCAAGGGGGTGATGACATCATTGATGGCAAAAGTGGCAACGATCTTTTGAGGGGTGGTGCGGGCAATAATACTCTCAACGGTGGTGCTGGTAATGATACCTTGAATGTTGACTATTCACTAGGCGATAATTTGCTCTTTGGGGGCGATGGCAATGATTTTCTCTTTGCCTCTGGCTACCAGTACGACTCCGGCCCCTTGTACGCATACGATCTTCTCTGGTTAGGAAATAATACCCTCAACGGTGGTGCTGGTAACGATACCTTGAGTGCTAGGGGTTCAAAGGGCGATAACCTGCTTTCTGGGGGCGATGGTAATGATTCTCTTGACATCTCTGGCTATGAGTCTGGAAGTTCCAGTCAGTACTACTACACCTCCACTAACTCTGTCGCGTCTGGTAATAACACCCTCAATGGTGGTGCTGGTGATGATACCTTGGGTGCTAGCGGTTCAAGAGGCGATAACCTGCTTTTTGGGGGCGATGGCAATGATTTTCTTAACATCTCTGGCTATGAGACTCGAGGTGGCGACTTCTACAACAACTCTGTCGCGTCTGGCAATAACACCCTTAACGGTGGCGCTGGTGATGATACCTTAGATGCTAGCGGTTCGACAGGCGATAATCTGCTCTCTGGCGGCGATGGTAATGATGCCTTCTATCTAAGCTTCTTATCCGAATATAATGACCCCTCTGATTCTGATTTGGTGACACAAACGGTAGATGGAGGTAAGGGTAACGATGTGTTGTCCGTCAATTTTGGCAATCCTACCGCAGGAATCACGACAACATTCAATGCCACTACTAACATTGGCTCAATTACGATGGGCACATATAGCGTTAGCTACAAGAATATAGAACGATTAAATATTTCAGGTTCAGAGTACAATTTTTCAGGTTCACAGTCCGATGACAACATTGTGGGAAGCAATGGCAACGATACACTCTCTGGGAGCAATGGTGGCAAAGATACGATAGATGGGGGTAAGGGTGACGATTTGTTGTCCATCGATTACAGCTATTATGCTACAGGGGGGATCACAACGACATTTAATGCCAGTACTAAGGTTGGCTTAATTACGGCGGGCACGAATAGCGTTAGCTACAAGAATATCGAACAATTAAATATCTCAGGTTCACAGTACGATGATAACATTGTGGGGAACGATGGCGACGATACACTCTCCACAGGTGGTAGTGGCAAAGATACGATAGATGGGGGTAAGGGTGACGATGTGTTGTCCGGCAATTACAGGTTTGCTAGCAAAGGAATCACAACCACATTCAATGCCAGTACTAACATTGGCCTAATTACAGCCGGCACGAATACCGTTAGTTACAAGAATATCGAACGATTAAATATCTCAGGTACAGAGTACGATGACAACATTGTGGGGAACGATGGCAACGATACGCTCTCCGGGAGCAATGATGATTACAATGGTGGTAACAGTGGCAATGATACGATAGATGGGGGTAAGGGTGACGATTTGTACTCCGTTAATCTTAACTTTTCTACCGGAGGAATCACAACGACATACAATGCCAGTACTAACATTGGCTCAATTACGGCAGGCACGGATGGGGTTAGCTACAAGAATATCGAGCGATTAAATATCTCAGGTACAGAGTACGATGACAACATTGTGGGGAGCAATGGCAACGATACGCTCTATGGCAATCGTGGCAATGGTGACAATGATACGATTATTGGCGGTGCAGGTAATGATAGCTTGAGTGCTGGTGTCTATTCAGGCAATAACCTACTCTCTGGGGATGATGGTAATGATATCCTCACAGGTGGCGAGGGTAGTGATAGCCTTTATGGAGGAGCTGGTACTGATACGTTTGTTTTCAATAGTTATTATGGAAGTGTTGATACTATTTATGACTTCAACGCCACCAATGAAATAATTCAGGTATCGGCTGCTGGTTTTGAGAACGAGTTATCGCAGTCATCGTTATCATTATCATACGGTAGTCCGTTTATAATCGAAACATCTCCAAGGTTCTCAATAGGTTCACTTTTCCCTAATCAGTTTACAATTGGAATATCTGCAACCACAAGCGATCAACGATTTATCTATGACAATATTACGGGTGCACTATATTTTGACGCCGATGGCAGTGCGGATGAATTTACTCAGGTAAAGTTTGCACAACTTTTGGGTAGTGTGACACTAACTGAAAACAACTTTGTGGTTGTTTAATCTTAAGCTAGCGCTCTTTGATCGCTCTAGCATGGAATGGGAGGTACTTAAAATCGCACCTCCCATTCGATTGTTCAATGCAATTAGTGCTACCAGAGAGTATGTGTTGGGTTTAATTCCTTAACTTTCGGCATGGGTGCGGATGGTTTGCACTATTCTTGGTTAAGTTGATTTATGTCTGCGTTGATAATTTTTATAACCTATAGCGATTCTTGCACGGATATATATCGGCAGGCGATCGCTCTCATCGTAGTATAAGTTAACCAAGGCGTAGCTAGCAAAAACCGCAGGCGATCGCAGCCTTCAAAAATAAAAATATGTATTTTTTATCACTTCCTAAAATATTTACCTACTAGGTTCTACTTTCTTATTGCCTAGACACAGAAGAATATAAAGAATATACAAAGCTCAATACTTGTGTATATATTTTTCAGCAAGTAATGTGAAGAGTATGCAAAGATGAGTATTTAAGTAGAAACATCTAAGTATGATATTGACTGTGTAGTTCTTTTGAGGTTCTTGAGATGTTCTGTATTTTCAAGCTAGATGCCCACGGATAACAGCCTACAAGGAAGGCATCAAAATCTTTTCCCGATTAAGAGTCAATTGTTGATTATTTTTATCTTCTAGTAAAACTTAGGCGCTGGCAAAAAATAAATATGAAGAAAGAATTTTAGGTATTGAAGCTGAATTTTTTGGTACTTAAAAGAGTAATTTTTACTCAAAAAGGATGATAAAAACCTGAAATGACCAGCTCTTGCAAATTCACACGCTAATTAATTTGTACAGTGCTTAAGACTTAAATAGTTTGAGGTCAAAGAAGTATACGTAAAAACCTTGAAATTGGGGAAATTTTTCAGAAATTTACTGTTATTGAAGGGTGACGTATAAATTATGTAGATTTCGGTGAATTTTTGCGCCCTTAAACAGCACAATCTACAAATTGATAACTGAAGTTACTGAAAAAAACGATTTAGAAAGGTAAAAGTTATGGCAAATATCATTGGAACCAACGGTAATGAGACCCTACAGGGTAGTTATGATGAGGCGGATACGATTAACGCTAAAGCAGGCAACGATACCATATATCCGAACGGTGGCAACGACACCTTGACTGGTGGAGGCGGCAATGATAAATTCGTCTTCTACTACTACTATAACAACAACAACAATATTGCGATCGTCACCGATTTTGGTGGTGTAGGTAAAGGAACAAACCCGACAGCAGCAGTCATTGCCGAAGTGGATACCCTAGCATTCGAGGGCGATGACACCACTGCCCAAAATTTGTTGTTGACCCAAAAAGGCAACAATTTGGAAATCAGCTTTGCAGGGGATGCTTATTTGAGGTTTATTGATAACTCAGTTATCCTGCAAAACTTTGCCCTGGAAAACCTGGAAAACTTGAGCAAATCTACAGGGGCAACTGTAGACTTGGGCAATATCTTATTTAATACACAAACTAGCACCACAGATAGCTTTGATGTGTTCAATGCCAACTCCACCCAAAGCACTATCTTCAACTTGAATACAGTCACTTTTCTTAACGACCTGAAGAATAATGTTAACGGCTTTGATAACTCAAATGATGTCATCAATGGTCAGGGCGGGGATGACCTCATTGACGGCTTAAGTGGCAACGACACACTCAGAGGTGGGGCGGGAAATGACTCCCTCATTGGTAGTGCGGGGAATGATATTCTCATAGGCGGTACGGGTAATGACTCTTCCACAGGTAATCACTCCCTCGTGGGTGGTGCGGGCAATGACTCCCTCATTGGTGGTACTGGTAACGATCGCTTAGATGTTGAATTTTCAACAGGCGCTAACACCCTCAAGGGTGGCGTTGGTGATGATACCTTGGATGCTGGGGCAACATCTGGGAATAACTTACTTTTTGGGGGCGATGGTAATGATTCTCTTTCCACTTCTAATGCTTATAGCAGCTTCAGCCCTAACATTTATTACCCCTCTTCAGGTAATAACACCCTAGAAGGAGGTGCTGGTGACGATACCTTGAATGCTCAGTCTCCATCAGGGAATAACTTACTTGCTGGAGGCGATGGCAATGATTCTCTCTCCACCTCTGGAATTACAACTTATAGAGGAGACCCTAATTTTAAGGCATCAGGCAATAACACCCTCAACGGTGGTGCTGGTAACGATACCTTGAATGCTGGCATTTCAACAGGCAATAACTTACTGTCTGGGGGTGATGGTAATGATTCCCTCTCGATATCTGGCGATATTATCAACTATAGCGGTCGAGAATTTTATTACCTTTCTTCAGGCAATAACACCCTTAATGGTGGTGCTGGTGACGATACATTGACTGCTAATTATTCAACAGGCAATAACTTGTTCTCTGGGGGCGATAGCAATGATTCCTTCTATCTAAGTACCAAATCCTCAGATACTCCTCTCTCTGATTTAGCAATTCAAACGATAGATGGGGGAGCAGGTGACGATTTTTTATCCGTTGATTACAGTTTCGCTACAGCGGGTATTTCAACGACATTCAATGCCACTACAAACAATGTAGAAATTACGGCAGGCACATATCGGGTTAATTACAAGAATATCGAACGATTGAATATCTTAGGTACAGCTTACGACGACAATATTGTAGGAAGCAGTGCGAACGATACGCTCTCTGGGGGATATGATGGCAAAGATACAATCGATGGGGGAGCAGGTGAGGATCTATTGTCTGTTGATTACAGGTACAGCAATCCTACAGGGGCGATCGCAACAACATTCAATGCCACTACAAACAAGGGAGTAATTACGGCGGGCACAAATCAGGTTAACTACAAGAATATCGAACAATTAAATATCTCAGGTACAGCTTTCGACGACAATATTGTTGGCAATAGTGGCAACGATACGCTTTCAACAGGCACTAGTGGCAAAGATACAATCGATGGGGGAGCGGGTGACGATGTATTGTCCGTTGATTACATCTCCAATGTCAATATTACAAAGGGGATCGCAACGACATTCAATGCTGCTACAAACAAGGGAGTAATTACGGCGGGCACAAATCAAGTTAACTACAAGAACATCGAACGATTAAATATCTCAGGTACACAGTTCGATGATTTTATTGTGGGGAACGATGGTAACGATACGCTCTTTGGGAGCTATGGCAAAGATACGATTATTGGCGGTGCAGGTAATGATATCTTGGCAGGTGAGAGTGGGAAGGACACCCTAACTGGTGGCACGGGCAATGATAAATTTGTTTATAGCTTGAGCGATAGCTCCTATGACGGCACTAACATTGATATCATCACCGATTTCGGTGGCATAGGTAAAGGTTCAAATCCCTCAGCAACCGTAATTGCCTCCTTAGACACTTTGCAATTTATAGGTTTTACTGCTGAAAATCTGCAATTAACTCAAAATGGTAACAACTTAGAAATTACCTTTGAAGGTTTCGGTAATGACAGGAAAGTTATTCTACAAAACTTTAAGTTAGAAAACCTGGATAATCTACCAGCAACTTCTTCACGACCAGCTATTGGCAATATCCTGTTTAATGGACAAACCAGCATCAGCGACAGTTTTGATGTGTTTGATGCTGATTCTACTCAAACTACTGTGTTCAACAAAAACACTGTTACCTTCCTTAATGACCTTGATAACAACATTACGGGTTTTGACAACTCTAATGATGTCATCAATGGTCAGGGGGGTGACGACATCATCGACGGGTTGAGTGGTAATGACCTACTCAGAGGTGGTGCGGGAAACAACACCCTTGACGGAGGTACTGGTGACGATACCTTGAGTGCTATCAGTTCAACAGGCGATAACCTGCTCTTTGGGGACGATGGTAATGATTCTCTTGATATCTCTGGCAGGATATTCAGCGACACATTCAGTGGCACATTCGACAAATTCGACTCTCGCTCATTAGGCAATAACACTCTCAACGGAGGTGCAGGTAACGACATGTTGAGTGCTAGCGGTTCAAAAGGTGATAACCTGCTCTCTGGGGGCGATGGCAATGATTCTCTTGACATTTCTGGCAGCTACAGGAATAACTACGGCTACATCTCCGACTCTCGCTCATTAGGCAATAACACTCTCAACGGAGGTGCAGGTAACGACATCTTGAGTGCTGGTGGTTTAAAAGGTGATAACCTGCTTTCTGGGGGCGATGGCAATGATTCTCTTACCATTTTTGGCGGCTACAACGAGAATAATCCCACAGACTCTTCAGACTCTCGCTCATTAGGCAATAACACTCTCAACGGAGGTGCTGGTGACGATCGCTTGAGCGCTGGTGGTTCAAAAGGCGATAACCTGCTTTCTGGGGGTGATGGCAATGATGAGCTTGATATCTCTGGTGGCTATGACAGCTATAACTCCAACGACTACTCCGACTCTCGCCCGTCTGGTAATAACACGCTAGAAGGAGGCGCTGGTGACGACAAGTTGAGCTTTAGCAGTTCAACAGGTGATAACCTTCTGTCTGGGGGTGATGGCAATGATTCATTCAATCTAATCGCTAGTTCCATAGATAGTAACCTGTCTGATTTAGTGACTCAAACAGTAGATGGGGGTAATGGTAATGATTCGTTGTTCACCAATTACTACTTTGCTTCTGGGGGAATCACTTCGACATTTAATGCTACTACTAACACTGGAACAATTACGGTGGGCATGTATCGTGTTAACTACAACAATATTGAGCAATTAAATATCTCAGGTACGAGCTATGATGACAATATTGTTGGGAGCAATGGCAATAATATCCTCCAAGGTGGAAACGGTAATGACAGCCTAATTGGAGGGGATGGGACTGATACCTTTGGTTTCTATAATTACAATGAGGGTGTTGACACTATTTATGACTTCAACACTACTAATGAACTGATTCAAGTATATGCTAATGGTTTTGGTGGCGGGTTATTAATAGGTTCACTCTCGGATGCTCAGTTCACCATCGGAACATCTGCAACAACAAGCAATCAACGATTTATTTATGATAATTCTACAGGTGGGCTATACTTTGACCAGGACGGCAGTGCGGCTGAGTTTACTCAAGTAAAATTTGCCCAACTATCTGCTGGACTGTCATTAGCCGAAAAGAATTTTGTGCTTGTTTAATCGTAATCAGATTCTCTAATCGTTAAGCGACAAGGGTTGTGAGGTGCTTACAAAAGCACCTTGCAAACGATAGCGCTCAATGCAATTACTGTTAACAAAGAGTAGATGTTGAGTTTTATTTCTCAACTTTCGATATGAGTCTGGATGGTTTGCAGATGTTATTGGCTAAATTTGATTATGTCTGCGTTTTTAATTTTAATCGCCGCCGTTGCATATTTGCGGGATGATTTTGTTAGTTTTGTGGGATGGGCCGAAAAGCCCGTCCTTTGTATTGCAGGGCGCAGGCATCAAAACTCATTAGCCTTAAAGTAGTAACAACAACTTTTTGTGGAATTGCGATCGCGAGACGATGAATGCTCTAATCAATTTACTGCTTTTTTTGCTGCCGATTCTGAGTAGCTTTTGGATTGCCCAAACTTTCAACCCTTTATCTTCTTATCAGCCTCTCCAAGCTGTAGACGGAGCAGCTTTATATAAAAAGCAATTAACGAATGGTAACCAAGTCTATTTACAAGTTATTAATCTTCGTAAAATGCACATAGACCAAATTATCGGAGAAGTAGATAATATGGGTCTAAATGAAGGAAAATATTATCAAGGAGAAGGTGAATATTACAGCCCTTTTTTCCAAAATAAATTATTTTCTGATGTTGCAGACGAATATAAAAAACTTTACGCAAACAACGTTTTTTCGACGATTAATTGTTCTTTTTTTGAACAATACCAATCTAGTACTCAATTATCCTTTCCGATTAAACTTAATGGTGTAGTCATCACTGGTGGCACTAGCCCTTATGGCCCAATCAAGGAACCAAAAGATAAATATTATCGTAATATTCGCCTCAAAACCTTAGTCTGGGATGATAAACAGGCGTACATTACCGATTACAACCAAGCTAGCGGTGCGCCTCTTAACCAAAAAACAGTCAAGAATGCGATTGTTACTTACCGATATAGCGATCATCCGGCGAAAGTATTAGCCCAAAACCAAGCGAATAAGTATCAAGTTATCGGTACTTTGAGCAAAGATGGTGTTAAAGGTGACGAGCTTTTGTTGATTATGACGGTGAACCAAGCAACTCTGGATGAGGCAGCCGATTTATTACGTAAATTAGGAGTCAAAGGCGATATTATTACCGTTGATGGCGGTAAATCAACTTATTTGTTCAATTCCCAGAAGGGAAACATTATTGTTCCCCAACTGTCTAATCTGCAAGAAAATCCTACTTTCCGACATCTACCTCATTATCTGGGATTCCGTAAGAAAAGCAAAAATCAGATTGCGCCAAAAATCTCGATCGCTCAACCAGTTGGTAAAGTACTTCCAAAGAAGGATCAACCTTTTTTAATATTGTGGCGGGATAATTTTGATGGCGATGTCTCGATTAAGTTGTACGATGGGAACAAACTTATCCAAAACATTTCTTCCCGTACTGCTAGCGATGGAGTTTATGAGTGGAAACCACGTATTTCCGTAAAAGAAGGCTATTTTATTCGTATTTCTAGCTGGAAAGACCGGAATATTTTCGGGCAGTTGCAATTGTAGCGGAATGGGAAAATGAAATGGATAACTAGCTAAACGCAAACCTCTCAACAAGGTTGACGGTGTGGCCGCGATCGCAATTGTTATCGTTTCTCACAGTAAACAACTAGCTTTGGGTGTGCGGGAACTCGCCGCGCAGATGGTTCAAGGCCAAGTTCCCATTGCTGTTGCAGCAGGTATTGAAGATTCTGAAAATCCATTGGGTACAGATCCGATTCAGGTTTATGAGGCGATCGCTTCTGTTTTTTCTGATGATGGTGTCTTGGTGTTAATGGATTTGGGTAGTGCTTTGCTGAGTGCGGAAATGGCAATCGAGTTTTTGCCAGAAGCACAGCAGCAGAAAGTATATTTGTGTGAAGCACCTCTAGTAGAAGGCGCGATCGCTGCTGTAGTGGCGGCGGCAGCTGGTAGAGATATTCACCAAGTTATGGTGGAAGCACGCGGTGCACTCCTCGCCAAAGCAACTCAATTGGGTGTAGTTAGTAAGCCATTGTCTGTTGTCAGCGCAATAACAACCAATATAGAATCGCCAACGCGAGAAATTCGGCTGATTGTGAGCAATCGCTTAGGATTACACGCCCGCCCCGCCGCCCAGTTTGTGGCAACCGCAGCCCGGTTTCAATCTCAAATTCTGGTAAGGAATTTAACGAGAAATACTGAGCTAGTCAGGGGTGACAGTATTAACCAAGTCACAACTTTAGGGGTGCGTCAAGGACACGAACTGCTGATTACTGCCACTGGTTCTGATGCAGATGAGGCGCTGGCTGCATTACAGGGATTATTCGCCAATAACTTTGGTGAAGATAATGTTGCCTTGAATTCTCCACCAGCACACCATGAAGTTACACCAACAACTTCCGGCGAACTTTCAGGGATTGCAGCTTCTCCAGGAGTAGCGATCGCACCTGTTGTTCGTTATCAACCCACTCAGATCGCAATTACGGAATACCACGTAGACGATTCTGATACAGAGTGGCAACGATTACAGGCAGCGATTAACACTGCCCGACAAGAAATTCAAGCAGTTTTCTCACAAGCATCTCTGCAAATTGGTGATGCTGAAGCCGCCATCTTTGATGCCCAATTACTATTTTTAGAAGATCCAGTACTGTTGTCAGCGGCTCATCAGCGTATTTTAGACAACCATATAAATGCTGAAGCCGCTTGGCAAGGTGTAGTCGATGAAGTAGCGACTTCCTACCGCGCACTTGAGGATTCTTACCTGCAAGAGCGAGTTGACGATGTTGTAGATGTCGGGCGAAGAGTACTGCGATTACTCGCTGGGAATGCTGCGGCTAACTTGCATCTTGAGTCACCAGCGATTTTGGTGACGACTGATTTAACTCCCTCAGATACGGCGGGACTAGATCCGACAAAGGTGTTGGGTATTTGTACAACTTCTGGTAGTGCAACTTCCCACAGTGCCATTATCGCCCGGACGTTGGGTATTCCGGCAGTTTTGGGAGTGGATGCCCAGGTGTTGCACTTGGCTGATGGTACAATAATGGCACTTGATGGTGAAAGTGGCAGAGCTTGGGTAGAACCAGAATCAGACATCTTGGATTTACTGGCAGCAAAGCAATCAGCTTGGCAAACTGCCCAACAGGAAGCACGAGCTACGGCACATCAGCCAGCGATTACTCGTGATGGTCGGCAAGTTAGCGTCTTCGCCAATATTGGTAGTATAAATGATGTGCAAGTTGCTGTGGCTAGCGGTGCAGAAGGTGTGGGACTACTCCGCACTGAGTTTCTGTATTTAGACCGAACCAGCGCCCCGACTGAAGAAGAACAATTAGCAGTGTATCAGGCGATCGCTCAAGTTTTAGATAATCGGCCGCTAATTATTCGTACTTTAGATGTCGGTGGTGATAAGCCACTTCCCTATATTAAAATAGGGTTGCCAGAAGCTAACCCTTTTTTAGGTTGGCGGGGAATTCGTTTCTGTTTAGATCGTCCAGAACTCTTCAAAACTCAGTTACGGGCAATTTTAAGAGCTAGTGTCGGACACCAAATTAAAATCATGTTGCCGATGATTGCGACTGTAACTGAAGTACGTGCAGCTAAGGTAATTTTGGGCGAAGTGCAGGCTGAACTAAATCAAGCTGGTATCGCATTTGATGCAGCAATGAAAGTCGGAATTATGGTGGAGGTTCCATCAGCAGTAGCGATCGCCGATCGGTTAGCTGCGGAAGTAGACTTCTTTAGTATCGGGACTAACGATCTGAGTCAGTACGTCATGGCTAGCGATCGCACTAATCCCAACGTGGCAAATTTGGTTGATGCACTACATCCAGCTGTATTGCGAATGGTGCAGCAAACTGTCCAAGCTGCTCATGCGGCGGGGATTTCGGTAGGATTATGTGGAGAATTGGCAGCAGATACTTTAGCAACACCAATTTTATTAGGTTTAGGGCTGGATGAATTGAGCGTAAATCCTCAAAGTATACCTAGAGTGAAGCAGGCGATCGCTCGGTTGAGTATAGTTGAGAGTGAAGCGATCGTGGCATCAGCATTACAACAAGATTCCGCAGAAAATGTTAGAGAACTAATCTCAACTTCAATTACTCCCCCTGCATAATGAATTCGCAATTGATAATGACGCTCTCTCGGAGATACTGTGCGAACGTCATTACGAATTACGAATTACGAATTACGAATTAGTTAAAATCTTATCCCCAGTTGCCCGTTAAAGCCACGAACAGAATTGTAACCAGCACCAACAAAAACGTTATTAGTAGCACCTACCTGAACGCCACCTGAAACGGCAACACCTTTATCCTCTGAATAAAGTCCAATTCCTACATAAGGTGAAATTACAGGCAAATTGATAAATTTTAAAACATCTACTCCCGTAGCACCATCAGCGCCAGTTCCCACTTCAACGCCGAAATTCAAAGCTCTAGCTCCGACAGCATAAGTTATATCACCATCTTTTCCACCGACTGAAACCCAAGGTTGCGGTATCAGTTGAGCCGATGCTTGACTTGGGGCAAACAAAGTTAACAAACTTATAGATGTAATTAATGTTTTAGCAATAATCGCTATTTTCACGTTATTCTCCAATTAATTGTTTTTAGGACTGATACCAATCCTTTATGAGGACGCATAAAAAGAATCTCAGTGCCTTGGCATCTCCCTTTGGTAATACTATTTCACTTTCAGGTTGATACAAATAGCCAGTAGGGGAGCAGGGGGAAAGGTTAAAGGGAAAAGGGTAAAGGTTTTTTCTTTCCCCTTTACCCTTTTCCCCAAAACCCAACAAGTATTGAGCTAGGTTATACCATTTGCAAAAAGACCTACAGATTCAAAGCTGAAAATCCAGATGAAATCTAACTCCTCTTAATTACGAATTACTACTTACGTAGCTTGCTTCTTACCTTTGGCGGGTAGTACGAATTACAAATTGGTATTATTATCTCAACAATTTGCTAAACTCCAACTTCGTGGAGAGCAAATAAAAACAATTTGAGTATTGGGAATTTGGAGGGGGTTGCAGAGTGGCTGATGAACGCATAGTCAATACACAACAGATTTATCCAAAGGATTTTTCCTGGGGATTATGGCCTGTTGTGCCACTCTACCCCTACGGTAGGCGGCAGACAATTCGTCAAGAAGTACTTAAGGACACAATCTGGAATTTTGACCAGATTCAAGGCATTTTCTACGTTGTTGTCCCGATTCGGATGACTGTTGTGAAGTTGGAAACCGGGGGACTTCTGGTCTACGCGCCTGTTGCACCAACGCTAGAGTGCATCAGACTTGTGAATGAGTTGGTGGTGAAATATGGCGACATTAAGTACATCATTCTGCCAACTATCTCTGGTATAGAACACAAAGTTTTTGTTGGCCCCTTCGCTAGATACTTTCCGACTTCACAGGTGTTTGTGGCTCCCCATCAGTGGAGTTTCCCGCTAAATCTTCCCCTTAGTTGGCTTGGCTTACCCCCAAAACGAACTCAAGTACTTCCAGAAGATAGTAGCAAAACCCCCTTTGCTGACGAGTTTGATTATGCAATGCTGGGCCCCATCGGTCTTGGCCCTGGTAGGTTTGCGGAAGTTGCTTTTTTCCACAAGCGATCGCATACTCTTTTAGTCACCGATTCTGTACTTTCGATTCCAGAAGATCCACCTGCGATCGTTCTATTAGATTCATATCCTTTATTATTTCATGCCAAGGATTATGCTTCTGATATTGTTGCAGATAGTCAGGCAAATCGCCGTAAGGGTTGGCAGCGCATCTGTCTGTTTGCTTTGTACTTTCAACCAAGCACATTAGATATACGCCAATGGAGTCAGGTATTGCAAGATGCCTTGAAAGCTCCAGAACGCTCAAGAAAAGCTTATTTTGGATTGTATCCCTTTAAATGGCAGTCAGATTGGCAGCGATCGTTTGATGCCCTGCGAGGTGATGGGCGTTTATTTGTCGCACCAATTTTACAAACGTTGATTCTCAATCGCGCACCACAAGAAACCATTGACTGGGCTAATAAAGTTATAAGTTGGGACTTCGAGTGGATAATTCCCTGCCACTTTGATTCACCAATTAAAGCTAAACCGCATCAGTTTCGCCAAGCTTTCTCTTTTTTAGAAAAGCAGCCTACTGTCAGTGGAGATTTGATCGGCAGTAGCAGCTATCCTTTACCAGAAGAAGATTTTAAAACACTTAGGGAAATCGATGCAGGTTTAAATAAGTTTGGCATTGTGCCAGCAGCCAAGGAGAAAGTGTAGGAGAGACGATATAGCGCAATACAGTTCAGATAAACCCAAAACCCTGATGATGTAGAGACGCGATTTATCGCGTCTTGAAAGACCAATTATCCTTAACTGAACGTGAGTTCGATAAACCTCTCCCTCCCAACCTCCCTCTCCCACGGGGAAAGGGAGGAGCAACGAGAAATTAGGGTTTTGGCTCCCCTCTGGGTGTCCAAGAGGGGTTGGGGGAGAGGTCAAAAAAGGGCTTGTCGAACTCACGCTAACTGAATCATATTGCAATACAGCGTTCTCCTTTGGATGCAGGTAACACAGCTAGCTGTGCTACCAAAGCTATATATCTGTATCAGGTGTTTTGTAGAATGGTATTGCTGGAAATATGATTAGCCACCGATATTTGTTATACGGTCAATCAAAGGGGGTGGGCTTTAAAGGTCGCCTTGTGCCAGTGGCATTTTCGAGGTACCATGCAGTCGTGGATCGGGCACAGGAGGTTGCGGTTCTGGGCCTAGTGGTTGGGGATTTTCCACATACTCGAATTCGCCTTTGCCATCCATTGAGGGGCCTTTTGCCCAACGACCTTCGGCGCTTTCTGTGCCTTCTGAGTGATTCCAGAACTGATAAGAAAACTCGCGTTTCTCCAATTCCAACGGGAAGGAACTGGGAACCGGAGTGGTTTCTAATCCAGAACTTTCTAAATCTTCAATGGTTGCTAGCCACAAGTTTTGATGCATCGTATCACGAGCGATCATAAAGCTCAAGGTATCTTTCACTCCTCGATCGTCCGTCATTTCATACAGTCGCACTGCTTGCAAACGTCCCTGACTTTCAGCGTGGAGATTAGACCGGAAATCTGCCAACAAGTTGCCACTGGAGACAATAAAACGACCATTCCAAGGATAGCCGACGCTATCAGATGGTGTTGCACCTAAACCAGAGACAATGGCGTGTTGGGGGTTCATCGCCGCCGCCATAATTACATCCCGTGGGTTACTACCGCCCATGACAGCACCCACAACCGCATCTTTGACACTTTCTTCTTGCATTTTGAGCGGCGCTTTATCTAGAAGATGGGCAATCATCGTTGCCAACATCTCAATGTGACCGATTTCCTCAGTCCCAACATCTAGCAGCATATCCCGGTACTTGGCAGGGCCTCGACAGTTCCAGCCCTGAAACAGATACTGCATCATCACGGTCATTTCACCAAAAGTACCGCCGATGAGTTCTTGAATTTTCATTGCATAAACCGCATCTGGTTTTTCTGGCGGCTTAAAATACTGGAGTTTCTTATTGTGATAAAACATTTGAATTCCTCTGTTAATTGCAGATGCTGACACAAAATCAAACAGTTGCCAAACTTTTATCCGATTTTGTGTAGCCTCTCCTTATCTAGGAAACTAATCAAATGCTTTATCTTCATCAGCCTCTAGTCAGATATAAAAAATACTTTTAAATAAGTATTTCGACTAGGGCTTTTTTCTTTATAGTTATGTCTAGGAATGGATTTCAGAAAGCTTTACTTTGTTTTGAGAAAGAATTCAAAAAAATTCAAAATCAAATCACCTGAACTGGATTGTAACTACTCCTAAAGTTTAATCCCCTTAAACCGTTCTTGCGCCGCTTTAAATGCTTCTTGCATCACTAACTGAATTTTTTGAGGATCGGGTTTCTTACCTCCCATTAGATCGCCAAAGTAAACACAGGCTGCTTCGCCTAGTGCCCAAGTATAAGCGGCTGCCCAAGAAGCTGCGATCGCACTCCCAAAACCTGGTATAAATTTAATTAACTCTCTGGCAATTGCCTGTGCGAAAAAACCACCTGCGATCGCACTCACAACGCCTCCCGCCTGAGAGGGAGTAACTGTCTGCCCATATAATTTACCCAACAGTCCCACCATTGATACTTGCAAAGCAGTCAGTACGGGCATTGTGGCAAATGGTAGAGGTACGGCAGCCAGAGTTGCAGACATAATCGCAAATGGCAAAATATAACGGCGTGCAGTATCTCGGTAAAGGTTGCCAATTTGCTTGCCAACTTCTTCTCGGTCTAATAATTGATAAATCGCTTGGGCTTCTGCTTGTGGGAGTAGTTCTGCTAAAGAATCTCGCAGTGCTTCTAAGCCATAAAATACTTGAGTGTAGCCATCTTCTTCTAAGGTAAAGTCAATGAGTACAGAGCGATCTGTGATTTCTGCAAAGGCTTCTTGTATTGCCGCAAATGCGCGGTTGACTTCTTGATAATCTGGCGGATATGCGGGATGATCGACGGTATCGCCAGGATAAACTTCGTGCAAGCAGGTAACTACCAGCAGACAGGGAATGTCTGGATACTTCTGGCGCAGTTGTTGAGCAATTTGTCGTAAGGTATCAGTTGCAAAATCATTAATTTTAACCGTCAAAAGCAGGATTCTGGCGGAACGAGTTTCCTGTTGTAAATCGCCAACTAACTCCTGAATAATTTTTTGAGTATCTTGTTTGACATCACCCAGCCCCACTGTATCAGTAAAAATCAGTAGCGGCAGGTCATTGGAAGGATAGGCATAACGTTGGGTGTGTTGCGTGTGTGGGCGAAATCCTTGACCGATAATTTCAGCCGAAACTCCCGTCAATCCCCTCACAATGGAACTTTTTCCGGCTTGAGGTTTACCAATTAAGAGGGCTTCTGTGGTTGGCAGTTCGGCTCGGATTTTCTCTAAAATCTCTGCAACCTGAGTATCGCTGACACTAAACCATTCAACAACTGTCTGTGCCAGTTGTTCTACGGGTAGGTGTTGTGTTAGACGTGTTGTTGCTTTGTTCCATACGCCAGCAATCTGATTTGTCCAGGAATTATCGGCCGACTTGGTAATCGTTTTGTCGGTCGGTTCGCTCAATTGCTGAGAATCAGTTGATGGTAAATCAGCATCACGTTGCTCAGTCATTTTCATCCAAATCTAGAAGACCCTTTTTGTCATCTTATAGCGATTCTCAAAGGGATAACTAGTACCTTTAGTAGTGTTCCTGAGCATGAGCGATCGCGTTTTGGCTGACAATGCGATCGCGTTTTGGCTGACAATGCGATTGTTTCGGCTGACAAGGCGATTGCATTGACTAACAATGCGATTGCATCGACTAACAATGCGATTGACCTTTCAAGACGCGATTCATCGCGTCTCTACAATCTGGGTTTTGTTGCTCATTCTGAACTGTATTGTCGCAAAATTTGCCCTCATCCCCCAACCCCTTCTCTCAATATTGGGAGAAGGGGAGCGAATTTCAAAGTCCCTTTCCCAAGCTTGGGAGAGGGATTTAGGGTGAAAGCTCATTGATTCATCCAAAAAGTCTATTACTTCAAAAACGGATTTAGTATCAACTTGGTTCAATCAAATCAGCGATCGCTTGTACCAATACATCTGGATCTACTGGTTTAGAAATATGCATTTGAAATCCTGCGGCTAATGCTTGCTGCTGATTCATTTCTCCTGCATAAGCTGTCAGAGCGATCGCGGGTACGTTTCCTCCTTGTTCAGGGGATCGCGATCGCACTTCACGCATCAGCATATAACCGTCTGTTTTTGGCATTCCAATATCGCTAATTAAAACATCTGGTATCGAGTCAGATAGCGCTTGTAGTGCTTCCTGTGCTGATGACACGGCGGTTACTTGCACGCCGTAGTCTTGCAAAATAAAGGTAACTAAATCGCGGATATCTGGTTCATCGTCCACTACCAAAACTTGAGTGTCTGCAAGCAGCGAGGATTCCGGCTCTGAATATGAGGACTGATTCTCTTCACCCCGAAATTGTTCGCTTCTCACCAAAAGCGGTAACTCGACAGTGAAGCTTGCACCCAATCCTTCTCCCAGACTTTCGGCTTGAACATTTCCCCCATGCATTTCTACAACCTTACGCACGATCGCTAATCCTAAACCTAGTCCGCCAAATGTGCGTGTAGTTGTGCCATCAGCTTGGCGAAAGTAATCAAATACATAAGGCAAAAAGTCTAGGCTAATTCCTTTACCTGTATCGCTGACCTGAATTTGAGCCTGATTACCAACTTCCATGAGTCGAATTTCTACCCGTCCTCCTGTTGGTGTAAATTTTACCGCATTAGAAAGCAAGTTCCACACAACTTGTTGCAGCCGATTTGGGTCGCCCATAACTTGTCCCAAATTGGGATCAAATAAGGTTTTAATTTGAATTGACTTGGCTTGTGCTGCTAGTTTTACTGTTTCTAGCACTGCTTCAACTACCATTACCAAGCTGACAGGACAGATATTCAAGTTTAATTTTCCTTGCAGGATGCGCGACACATCCAACAAATCTTCAATTAGCTGAGTTTGTAACTTGGCGTTGCGTTCAATGGTTTCTAAGGCGTGGTTAGTAGTTTTTTCATCAAACTTGCGAGTCCGCAGCATTTTCGACCATCCCAGGATGGGATTGAGTGGGGTTCGCAGTTCATGGGAGAGAACCGCCAGAAACTCATCTTTAATTTGGTTGGCGATTTCTGCTTGTTGTCGTGCTGTCCTTTCGCAATCGAGTAGGCGATCGCATTCTTGTTCAGCCAATTTGCGCTCGGTGATGTCCAGTATAAAAGCAACACCATGTTCTTGGGAATCATTCAGCAAAGCTATCCCCAAAACAATCGGTACTCGCTTGCCGTTACGCTGGATGTACTCTTTTTCATAAATTTTGGAAACTCCGGTGGTTTGCACCTCCAAAAGGGCGCGGTCGTCTGAATTCTGATACTCAACAGGAGTCAGTTCTCTCCAATTAATTCCACCTAAAGTAGCAAACTCATCACGAGTGTAGCCAGCTAGTTGAAGAAAGGCATCATTGGCATCAATCACAAAGCCATGCACATTCCAAAAAGCGACCCCAATCAAGTTAGATTCAAACAAACGCCGAAAACGTGCTTCACTTTCACGTAAAATTTTTTCTGCCCGTTTGTGTTCGGTAATATCGCGAGAAACAGTAATTACGCCTTCAATAGTTTGGTCAACATTCCGTAATGGTGTGAGAATATATTCATAATAATGTACGCCATCACGAGTAATATATTTACACTCATCTTTAATCGGTTGCCCAGTTTTCATTACAGCAAGTCGTTGATTATCTACCTGGGTTATTAGGTCTGCGGGTAAATCCATTTCTGGCAAACTTTTACCGATAATATCTTCGGGATTTAAACCTAGTATAGTTGCTCCATCGCGGCTGACATATTGATAACGACCTTGGCAATTAAAGATGTAAATATGATCTACTGAAGCAGTGAGGATGGCATTTAAAATATTTGCCTGTTCTTGGACTTGTGTTGTGAGTTTGCGAGTACTTTCTTTTGCCTGCTGACACACAGTAGTTTCCATACAAACGCCGATCATTCGCACCGCTTGGCCTTGAGCGTTATAGATAAATTTTCCGTTAGCATAAATCCAATGTGTACTTTGGTCTGAGCGAACTATACGAAATTCATCATTGTAGTCAGTCTTTTGTGTCAAAGCGTGGGCGATCGCTTGCATTACAGATTGACTATCTTCAGGATGAACGCATTTTTTAAACGTTTCATAAGGACTATCATAACTACTTGGAAGTAGACCAAAAAGTAGTTCATAATTTTCCGACCAAATAACTTGATTGGTAACAATATTCCAATCCCACAAGCCCATCTGGGATACCTCTAGAGTCAGCCTCAGCCGTTCTTCACTCTCTCTAAGGACTACTTCTAACTGCTGACGCGCCGCAATTTCTTGTTGGAGTTGCTCTAAAATTACTGCTACCTCTGTAGGCATGAGATGCGCAGATGTTTCCTTAAGTTTAATATAAGGATTTTCTGCTTCTACTGGCAGCTTTCTTTTTAGTTCTGTTAATTGTTCTTCAAGCGCTGCTTGCCTTTGTTGATAAAATATCTCTGATTGCTCTAACTCAGCTACCCGTTGCCGCAAAACTGCTAATTCTTCAGTAAGTTGAAAGTTAATTTTCTCAACATTTTGCATATTCTACACCGTTAATATTTAACAATATCCACTTGAAGAGTAAATATTCCCTAGTACTGCAAGGCGGAATTAAAAATTAAAAATTTAAAAATAAAATTTAATATCAGCGTCAGCGTTTGATTAATTATGCTTTATTAAGCAAAAACAATTTATATATTTCAGCCCAAAGGTATATATGAGTTTCAATAACTGTAAGGTAAGCACTGCCAAAAATATCAAAATTCAGCTTTATGACATCAGTAATTTAATAGTGCCCACCTTAGAAATAATAGCTAGATTGCTAAATTAAAATTTATTTCTTGAATCGGATGAAAGTTGCACCAATCAATAATGCCACAACTTGCCCTAAGAAGACAACACCCGATTGATTTACGCCAACAGGAGGAATATTTAAACTGCCAATACCATAAAATAATTGTTGTACAAACCACCAAAATATATAGAAAAAGGCTGGTAGCTGGATAGGGATATACAAGATTATTAGCGGTAAAACAGTGTCAATTGTAGCTTTAGGAAACTTCATAACGTATACTCCTAAAATAGCTGCGATCGCACCATTTGCCCCAATCAATGGAACTGTCAAACTCGGTTCAAGCAGAATTTGTATTACACCTGTCATTAGACCAGCAGCCAGATAAAATCCTAAATAACGTCTGTGTCCTAAAAGATTTTCTACAGTTTTCCCAAAAACCCACAAAAATAGTAAATTTCCTAATATTTGACTAAAACTGCCGTGCAGAAACATTCCAAAAAATAGGGTAAATACCCGCCAAATTACAACTATCCAAGCAGCAGAGTTGAAAAAGAGAGCATTGGTAACTGCTCCACTAATCTGCGCTGGAATCATACCCCAAGTATTGACAAAATAGCCTAATTGACCGCTAAACTCTAGTTGAAGTTCCCATAAAAATATAACCAGGTTAATGCCAATTAACCAGTAATTAATAATTGGTTTATTTCGACAACGAATGTTATCACTAATAGGAATCATATAAATTTGTCATTTGTCATTGGTCATTGGTCATTTGTCATTTGTCGTCATTAGTTATTCTCCCCCTGCCTCCCCTGCCTCCCCTGCCTCCCCTGCCTCCCCTGCCTCCTCTGCCTCCTCTGCTTCCATCACTCCTTCTTAGCCTGTGGCAAGATTGAAATCAGATCGCATTGCACTTAACTAGGCAAACAAGATGCTAGGAAACACACTTGTAGGAAGATACCAAATTATTAGTAACTTGGGAGGTGGGGGTTTTGGTGAAACTTTTGTGGCTTGTGATACCCAATTACCTGGTTCACCTCTATGTGTTGTTAAGAAACTCAAACCCCAGGCAAGCGATCCGGTAACTTTGGAAACAGCTAGGCGTTTATTTGATACGGAAGCACAAGTTCTGTATAAATTAGGAACTCACGATCGCATTCCCCAACTTTTAGCTTACTTTGAGGAAAATGCCGAATTCTATCTTGTACAAGAATTGATCGAAGGTCATGACCTGAGTAAAGAATTAACATCAGGTAAAATCCTCAGTCAAGAAGAAGTCATTTCACTTTTACAAGAACTTTTGACAATCTTAGAATTTGTCCATCAACAGAATGTAATTCATCGTGATGTCAATCCTCACAATATTCTTAGACGCCAACCAGATGGCAAACTAATTTTAATTGATTTTGGTGCAGTTAAACAAATTGCAACTCAAGTTATTACTCCCCAAGGTCAAACTCTTGCAACAGTAGCTATCGGTACGCCTGGATATATTCCTGGGGAACAAGCTCATGGTACGCCAAAATTAAGCAGTGATATCTATGCTGTGGGAATCATTGCTATTCAAGCTCTCACTGGATTATCACCAGAGGAAATAGTAAAAGATGCTGATACTAATGAAATTATCTGGCACGATAAAGCCACGGTAACACCAGAATTTTCTCAATTCTTAGATAAAATGGTGTGCTACGACTTTCGGCAACGCTATCCTTCGGCAACAGTGGCATTACAAGCGCTGAAAGAATTAAGACAACCACCTGTTCAGACAATAGCGTTAACTCCTCCTCCACCAAAAAATATCAACAAACCTGAACCAAAAAAAGGTATTTTAGGTAAAATTTTACTAACAATATTTTTCTTTACTGTTGGCGGAATAGCATCAATATTTATTTGGAATTACATTAATTCAAATAATGCTATAGAATTATCTAAACAAGGAAATACATTTTTTGATTTACAACGCTATCAAGACGCGCTAGAAGTATATGAAAAAGCCGTTAATCTCAGACCAGATTATGCTCAAGCTTGGAATGGTCAAGGCAAAACACTAAATAAATTAAGAAAATACAAAGACGCATTAGTGGCGTATGACAAAGCAATTCAAATTCAGCCAGATTATTTAGATGCTTGGATTGGACGTGGTACTGTATTAGGAAATTTACAGCGATATCAAGAAGCGATCGCCTCTTTTGATAAAGCCTTAGAATTAAAGAATGACAACTCAGAAGTCTGGAATGCTAGGGGTGAAGCTTTCAGCAATTTAAACCAATATGACCAAGCAATTAAGTCTTATGAAAAGGCAATTGAACTCAAACCAGATAATTACGAAGCTTGGTATAAAAAAGGATTAGCTTTGCAGAACTCTAGACAATATGAAGAAGCGATCGCCGCTTATCAAAAAGTCGTAGATTTAAAACCAGACTACGAGCAAGCCTGGTATAATTTGGGGAATGCACTAGTCAATTTAAAACGCTATCAAGATGCATTTACAGCTTATGATAAATCGGTGCAATATCAGCCAGATTATTACCAAGCTTGGTTATTTAGAGGTAATATATCACTGAATTTACAGCGTTACCCAGAAGCGATTGAATCTTTTAATCAAGTAATTAAATACAACCCCAGAAGCTATCAAGCATGGTATAATTTGGGATGGTCGCTGCATCAAAACAAACGCTATGAAGAAGCAATAAAAGCTTATAGTAAAGCGGCGACACTTAAGCCAAATAACTATCAACTCTGGTATAATTTGGGAAATTCACAATACATATTGCAGAAATACGAAGATGCGATCGCGTCTTATAATAAGGCAGTTCGTTATAAACCAGACCATTCCGAAAGCTGGTATAGTAGAGGCAATGCTCTATTAAATTTAAAACGGTTTCAAGATGCGATCGCTTCTTACGATCGAGCAATAAAATACAAGCCTAACTACCAACAAGCAATAGAGGGCCGCAATCAAGCCCAAATTCAACTGCAAGGCGAAAAAGCAAAGCCTGTACCCGTAATTGTACCAACTCTTCCATTTCCTAATTCCACGAATCCACCGCAGACGACACCTTAAACTGAACCTGGGTTTTCATCAAGGGAGATATCCTATAGGAGTTAAAAAGAACGGAGAGACGTAGCAGTGCTACATCTCTCCAAGGATGATGGATAACGCATATTTATAGCCGTAGTTACATAAGTTAGGACATTTGTAAAGGGTGAATGCTAGAGCTAGCAATAGTTTTACCTCCTGCCTCCTGCTATAATTTCACCAGATATTTAATCAATCCTGCGACTAGGTAACTTAGTCCCACATCTCTGACAAAACCCAGCATTTACATCATGGAAAGCTAAACCACAACCCGAACAAACTATTTCTACCTGATTAGCAGTTTTCACTACTTGCTTAATTAAATCCCCCACTTGCCAAGGAATCAATGCAATTCCGGTAAAAATCATCAATACTGTTAGCAAACGTCCTGATTCCGAAATTGGAATAACATCACCAAATCCTACAGTTGTCATTGTGACAACAGAGAAGTAGAATGCATCCAAAAATGTACCGTAATTTTCAGGATTAACCGGATGCTCGACTTGATAAATTAAGCCAGAATAAATAAAAACAATTGCAAATAATGTAAATAATATTCGCGCAAAAATCATCCCATCTTCGCTGCTGATACTAGCGAATAAAAACTTTCTATCTATAAATCTAATTAATCGTAAAATCCGAAACCATCGTAATAGGCGGATAAAGCTAATATCTACCATACCGAGAAAAAATGGTAGAATCGCCATTAAGTCAATAATCGAATAAAAACTAAAAATATACTTAATTTTGTTTTCCGCACTCCACAGGCGGAGCAAATATTCCACAGCGAAGATGATGACGATCGCAGTATCAGCTACATTTAACTGAAACCGCATATCATCAGGAATATTATATGTCTCTGCCACAAAAATTCCTGATGATATTAGCACCAAAGAGGCAAGGGTTAAATTAATTGCTTTACCTATTGGTGTTTCTAGGTCTTCTAGGTAAAACTCTGTTTCTTGTCTGCTCAGTAACATATTCGACCATTAAAACATCTTAATTCCCAGTTATAACATTAGAAATACGATATTATTAACCATTATCCTTATGTTAACCTCAGCTTATATGAACTCAGAATCTTTTATGCGTTTAGCATTGGCAGAAGCAAAAAAAGGCGATGCACCCTACGGTGCAGTGATTGTTAAAGATAACGAAGTCGTTGCCGTAGCTCATAATACTGTAAAGAGAGACAACGATCCATCAGCCCATGCAGAAATCAATGCTATTCGTAGTTTAACAGCTAAATTGAAAAACCCCTCTTTAGAAGGTTATAGCATATATACAACTGGCGAACCTTGTCCGATGTGTGCAACTGCTTGTGTTTGGAGTGGTTTATCAGAGATTGTATATGGTGCTTCAATTCAAGATTTAATTACTGTAAATCAATCACAAATTAGTATATCTTGCGAAGAGGTAATCGCTAATTCATTTCAGAAAATAAAAGTCACAAAAGACGTTTTAAAAAATGAATGTTTGGAATTATTTAAATAAGCTATCAAAAAACTTATTTTTAGAGTATCCCTTTCAAAGTAACTCGAAAACTCTCCTTCTTTCTCTTTGTGTTACAGACACTTTGCTCAAGTCGGAAAACTTTCCCATGCAAGTATCATTCTCAGTGCATCTGCGGTTTAAAAGTAATTTCTCTAATGAATATTGATTTATTTATGTCAATGCGTAATCCCTAAAATATTCGCATATATTTCATAGTTTTCTGGATCGTAGCAGCAAAAAATTATTTTTTGTGGACGACCATTCTTTTGTAGCTGTTCATCGCATATTTTCACTGCCACCTCAGCCGCTAAAGCTTTAGGATATTTATAAATCCCAGTACTAATGCAAGGAAATGCCAAACTATTAAACTCTTTATCTGCGGCAATTTGCATACATTTATAATAACACTGGGCTAGAAGTTCGGGTTCTCCGTCATTACCTCCTCGCCATACTGGGCCTACGGTATGAATGATGAAGTTTGCAGGTAAGCGATATCCTTTAGTTAGTTTAGCATCGCCAATTTTACATCCTCCAAGTGACCTACATTCATCAACTAGGTCTGATCCAGATGCCTTGTGTATCGCTCCATCTACGCCGCTACCCCCAAGCAAACTAGTATTTGCAGCATTGACGATGGCATCAACTTCTAACTTTGTGATATCACCCAAAATGACTTCCATAAAACAATTAAGCCCAATGAGATTAATTTACATACTACAAGCGTATTATGTAAATGTCCATTATACAGTTTTAGCTTCAAGCTTAACAATCAGTTTGCTTAAGGTGATGAGCGATGGCATTTCTAGCGATCGCCTGCTTTTTGCTGATTTATTCAATCATTTCTTGTCTACTTTATTAATGCGGAAGTTATGATTTTTTTA
Organism: Nostoc sp. DedSLP04; assembly: GCF_034530775.1. NCBI lineage: Bacteria > Bacillati > Cyanobacteriota > Cyanophyceae > Nostocales > Nostocaceae > Nostoc > Nostoc sp. DedSLP04. The sequence continues at coordinate 89,568 of NZ_JAVRCL010000007.1, forward strand.
TTTGTATAAATAGCTCAGTAAATAATTACGAATTATTTAACTTGGCTCATTCAAATACGATAAATATGTATTTGCCCAAATCGCAGCTTGAGTGCGATCGCGCAAATTTAATCTGTTTAAAATATTCGTAACATGATTTTTCACCGTCCCCTCAGAAATGTAGAGTCCGTGAGCTATTTCTCGGTTACTAGCGCCTGTAGCAATTAATCGCAAAACCTCTTTTTCTCTAGGAGTAAGTTCAGCTAAACTAGATGGTAAAGGCAGTGAATGAGTTGGTGCAACATGGGAAAATTGGGTCAACAGCTTTTTAACTATACCTGGGCCTAATTGCGTATATCCTTTATGAACGGCACGAATAGCAACAGCTAATTCCTCTGATGGTGTATCTTTCAATAAATAACCCATAGCCCCATTTTTTAAAGCTGCTGACACATATTCATCATCATCAAAAGTCGTTAGTACTAAAATCTTAGTTTTGGCAAAACGTTTTTGAATCTCCTTTGTGGCTGCAACTCCATCCATAATCGGCATTCTGATATCTAGCAAGATTACATCTGGCTGAAATTCTGCAACAAAATTAATTGCTTGTTCGCCGTTTTCTGCTTCTCCAACTATTTCTAAATCTGGTTCTAATTCCAATAATGCTCTTAATCCTTGGCGAATTAAACTTTGGTCATCTACCAGCAAGACTTTAATCATTATGTTAACCTTGTTAATGGAATATTAACTGTAATTTTGCAGCCAGAGCCAAGAGCGCTATTAATATTAAACTGACCCCCAAGTGCTAAAGTGCGATCGCGCATACTATGAAGTCCAAAACCAGTGGTATTTTGCCTGACATCAAAACCTTTACCATTATCCTGAATTATCAATTGTAAATTGCCTTTAGTCGTAGTGAGTTCCAATTTTACTTCTGTGGCATAGGCATATTTAGATATATTAGTTAAAGATTCTTGAGTAATCCGATAAATAGCAGTATTGATTTCAGGTGGTAGAGAATATTCCAGGTTGATTTGATAAATTGGTAATATTCCATTAAAGCGATAAAAATTTTCTGAAAGACTAGCGATCGCATCTTCTAAAGATTGTTCTTGTAATGGATTAGAACGCATAGTAGAAACAGATTGACGAACATCTTTTAGCGCTTTTGAACCTAATTCCTTTGCAGTTGCAAGAAATGTTTCAGCTTTACCTGGATTAGATTGCCATAGTTTTAAAGCAGTTTCTAATTGCAGATTTAAAGCAGTCAGAGAATGTCCTAATGAATCATGAATTTCACGAGCAATACGGTTACGTTCTTCTAAGGTAGCTTGATTTTCAATTTGCATGGCATATTGACGGAGTTTGTCGTTAGCAAGAGCTAGCTTTTCTCGACTTTGCCGTTCAGACAAAACTGCATTCATCATCAACAATACAAAAACCAAACTTAAGCCAAATACTAGCGACGAATTCAAAATCAAAAATCGATATCGCTCTTGTGCCTGCGGCGATGCTTGAAAATTGAATAATTGATATTTTAGTTGTGTAGTAACTAAAAATAAGGCAAATGACAAAGCTGTAACGAATAAGCGTCCATTTAACTGAAAAATCAGACAACTACGAGTCACTAAAATTATATATAAAAAAGGAAAAAGCCGAGCAAATCTTTCTCCAAAAAGTCCAATGATTAAAATTAATAAAATTTCAATGACTGTATATATTACTTTAGTTGTCTGATTTTTTCTGGGTAATGTTAAGCCCATTGCCGCAAAAATAATCAGACTAAAAATTGATAGTTCTGGCAATATGCTACAAACTGACAAGTCAGGAAATGCACCACAAATTGATAGCTCTAGAGGCTTGGGACGAAATCGCCGTAACGGAGGTGGTATCACAGCTGTCAATGCGGTGATTGCCAGTAATGTCCACTCCAGATAAAGCAGAGACGGAAAAGGATGTTTCTTAATTTCAATTGGACGACTCATTAGTCGCGTTGCTCCAGTTAGAAGTGATGAGTTATAAGTTAGAAGTTAGGAATTAGAAGTGAATAATCCCGAAGATTTTAACAGATGCTTTTTCCGCTTAATTGGTTCCTTGATTGAGAAATTAAAAGCAAATTCAAAGAACAAATTCGTTAGGCAATCAGCTAAATAATGACTGATAAAATCATCATAATCAAAATTTTCATAATTTATAACTCCTAACTCCTAACTTCTACCTCTTAACTATCTCTTGTCAATCATGACTAAAGTCATGGGTATAACCATGACTTTCTCCTCATGTAACTGCTGAAGATAAGTTCTTATGATGGTGGCATCCAACCAGGAAAAACCCACCAGATAAGTAATGAAACTCAAAGCATTATCGCTAGTTGCTTCCGCGATCGCTCTCACTTTAACTGCAACCTCCTTTGCTGTTCACGCTCAAACAGCCTCTCCTTCACCCCTGTTACTTGCACAAACTCCACAAAAAGAAAGAGGCCCTTGGAAAGAGTTGGGTCTAACAGATGCCCAAAAAACCCAAATTCAGACAATTCGTCGCGATAGTCGCGCCAAATTTGAAGCAGTTTTGACCCCAGAACAAAAAGCAAAATTAGAGGCAGCCAAACAAGCACGGCGGGCTGAATGGCAAGCGCGTAAAGCTCAAGGGCAAACAGGTCAACGGCAACCCGGTCAACGTCGAGGAAAGGGTGGTTTTGCTGACTTAAATCTAACTGAAGCCCAAAAAACCCAAATGCGACAAATTCGCGAGTCTGAGAAACAACAGATTCAAGCAGTCTTAACCGCAGAACAGCGTCAAAAATTAGAGCAATTCCGTCAAAATGCTCCTTCACGCCGTCAACAAGGCAATCCTCAATAATCATCTTTCAAAAAATAATAATTCTGGGGTGGGCAGTGCCGCCCATCTCAATCCCAAAATAGATTATATAGACTTCTTGCAGAAGATGCGGAAAGGGGAAAAACTTCATCCCCTTTCCCTTTCCCTATTTATTCCCCTACTCAATTTAGTAGACTTTCAAGCTAGTTTTGAGTTATGAGTTAATCAAAACTCCGCTTGATTAAAATGTCAAAAGAATTCGCAATTGGTAGTAAAGTCCGTGTTGTGGCGCTACCAGCTTATGTCAAAACTGCTGAACCTATGCCCATGCTACGCCCCCCTAATGTAATTCACATGGGCGAAGAAGGTATAGTGATTGACCGCAGACCCGGTGGATATTGGGGGATTCGCTTTGCTAGGGGTGTCTTTCTCCTAGATAGTCAATATATCGAAAGTACAGATACCCCTGCCGAATCTCATTCAGAATAAGATTTCTCGCAACCAAGAATTGTAAACTTGTGTAAAGTTGTGATTCTGGTTTACACCATGATTTCCCGCCGCACTTTTTTAAGCATATTATTTGCCAGCTGTATTTCTGTCATCAGCTGGCTGAATTTTACCCCTACTGCTGATGCTATGGGTGGTAAACTTCCGCCAATTAATCAACCCGCACCTGAGTTTACTTTGCCAACCAACACAGGTGATGGCAAAATTTCCCTCTCTGACTTGCGCGGTAAATGGCTAGTCCTGTATTTTTATCCTAAAGACTTTACCTCTGGTTGTACTATAGAGGCTCGTCGTTTTCAGCAAGACTTACCCCAATATCTCGAAAAAAATACCCAGATTATTGGCGTTAGTGTTGATGACATTGATTCCCACGCCAAATTTTGTGATTCAGAAGGACTCAAATTCCCCTTGTTGGCTGACACTGATGGTTCAGTGAGCAAAGCTTACGGTTCGTGGCTTGGCTTTTTATCTATGCGCCACAGTTTCATCATCGATCCTCAAGGCGTCTTGCGCGAGACTTTTGTCAAAGTCAACCCAACTATTCACAGTTCAGAAGTGCTGGCACGACTAGAAAAATTACAGTCTACAGCTTCTTAAACTTCAATTAATCAACAAGGGGCTTAAGCCCCTTACTTAAGCCCCTTATTTTAACTCACAATAAACCCATATTTTTTGAGTACAGTTTTGGCTTCATTGCCAGATAGAAACTGAACAAATTCTTTGGCAGCAGAAGGATTTTTACTGCTTTTAATTATTGCTACCGGATAGACAATTGGGGAATGAAATTTATCATCAGCAGCAACTACGACTTTTACCTTGTTGGAAATTTTGGCATCAGTGGCATAAACTAAACCCGCTTCGGCGTTACCACTTTCTACTGCTGCTAAAACTTGACGCACATTGTTAGCAAAGACCAATTTCGACTTGAGGCGATCGTAAAGTTTCAATTTCTTTAAGACTTGCTCACCATATTGACCGGCGGGTACGCTTCTGGGTTCACCGATCGCAATTTTTTTAATCTTACTATCTGTTAAATTGTAGAAGCTATTGATGCCAACAACATCCTGAGCCACAATCAATACTAGACGGTTATTTGCCAGGTTAGTACGGCTACCTGGTAGCAACAGTCCCTTTTCTTCCAAAGCATCCACTTGCTTTTTGCCAGCAGAAATAAAGATATCTGCTGGCGCACCTTGCTCAATCTGTTGCTGCAATGCACCAGAAGCCCCAAAATTATAATTAATATTGATATTTGATTTACTTTGTTGGTATAAAGGCTTAATTTCTTCCAGTGCCTCTTTTAAGCTGGCAGCTGCGGACACAAGTATGCTGGTGTTTGACTGTGCTATTACAGGAGAAGGAGGAACCAAAGGTAAACCAATTGCTAGCAGCAAGCCAGCGATCGCTATACCCAAAAAGCCAAAAATTTGTCTTCTTTTCATAGAAAAGGCGTTTGAAGGGTTTCTTCCATAAAATTGACGTTAGGTAAAATAGTACCAAATATACCAACTTATAACCAACTATATCGGTAAAAATCTGCCGATAAAAATTTCAGTAGGTATGGGCTACGAACAGCGCAGCCCTTGTTTACCACTCTGTAGCTTATGAAAGTGCTGATACTGGTTCTAACTTCTCAGCTTTGTTCTTCAATACGGTTGGTAGTTCGCTGTTGAACGCCTCACCTTCAACCACTTGCGATCGGAAACCATCGGGCCCAACTGGAACATCGCCCGTGATGGTGGTGCGATAGAGAACGCGCTCGACTTCCAGGTGATCCAAGTCTTGAGGGGCCAAATGGGAGGTAGCGCGGTTATCCCAGAATGCAATGTCACCGTTATTCCAGCGGAAGCGGGTGGTGTAGGCGGGCTTGGTAATCTGGTTGAAGAACAACTCAAGCAGCAAGTCGCTCTCTTGTCGTGATACGTCGATTATGTGCGAGGTGAAGCCAGGGTTGACGTATAATGCGCGTTCACCAGTCTCAGGATGAACCCTTACCACTGGATGGATTGAAACCAGGGGATTGGCTGCGATGCGCTGGGCAATCTTGCTGTTGCTGGGCAAATTCAAACGCGCATTGAAGCGATGTTCGGCCTTTAATGTGTCTGCTAATGCCCGTAGGGGTGCTGACAGACCCTCATAGGCTGCAACTAAATTTGTCCACTGTGTGTCACCACCGAAGCTAGGGACATTAACCGCACGCAAAATTGATGCCGCAGGTGGGTTGACAACTGCTGTAACATCGGTGTGCCAACGGCTCTCATAGCTGGAACGACGCAGACCATTGCGCCGCTCGTAACGGCTACGGTCAATGGGCAAGATTTCTGAGAAGCCTTCAATCGGCTCGTCTTCGTGGGGATGTGCGTAAGTCACTTCACCAAAACGAGCCGTGAATGCAATCTGTGCCGCATGATCGATGTTTTGACCGCGAAAGAACACGACTTTCCACTTCAATAGTGCTTGACGAATTTCTTTGACTGCATCATCGTGCAAAGGACGTGACAAGTCTACGCCGCTGATTTCGGCACCGATGAAACCTGCTACCTGTTTGACTTCAATGTGTTTGTTGCTCATCTCAATTCTCCATAGTTTGATCGATCGGGCGGTGTTCGCACTCGTCCGTTTACTTGAGATATGTTGCTTGCGCTTAATGGCTACATACCAAAGGAAGCGATCGCAGTTCTAATATATTACTATAAATTGATCGGTTTACCGTAGTATACACTTGCCGTATTTTAGACTGCTGTAACAATGGTAGATTTAGTCCGGGAAAAGGTAAGTAAAAATTCGGAACACAGATATTAAGAAGCTTCTCAGATCCAGTGAGACGTACTTAGAGTTATTTCATATAAAGTTTATTAAATCTTTTTATTTTTCACATAAGTATTTTATTTCTTGATTAATTTATACTGTAGGATGACAAAGAAACAATTATATTTATAATAATTACGTGTTGCAAAAAACTGCAAAATCAATATTTAAATAATTATTTGAAGTAAAATTTTTTAATTAAAATGTTTGTAGACAATTTGATACTGGTTGATAAGAAAATAAGACCTTATATTTAATTCGTAAATTAGATAAATCTTAATTTTAGTTCACTCTTTTATTCAGAGATACTAATTTGCTTTTTTCATTAGCAACACGCTAATAAAAAATTATCAGTTGATTTTTTACCAAGGTTGATTAATGCCTTGAGGAGATCGAAAACTACATGAAAAAGCAATTACCACAAAAGAAAACGCAGATATCACATAAATGGACTATTTCTAAATATTGGTTACGTTTTTTAATCATAGTTCTATTAGTAATAGGTGTATTTTTTCGCTTCGTTAATATTGATAAAAAAATTTATTGGGGTGATGAAGCTTTATCCTCATTACGCGTATCTGGCTATACGCAGTCAGAAATGAGGAAGCAATTAGGTAATGGTCGTTTGATTGGCCTAGAAGATTTACATAAATACCAGTATCCTAATCCTGAAAAAAATACAATTGATACAATTAAAGGAATTATTGTAGAAGACTCGCAAATTTTGCCATTATACATCTTGATGACCCGGTTTTGGGTAGAGTGCTTTGGCAATTCTATAGCAGCGATCAGAAGTTTTTCGGCATTTATTAGTCTGCTTACCTTTCCTTGTCTTTATTGGCTATGTCAAGAATTATTTGAGTCTTCACTAGTCGGGTGGATAGCCATCGGGTTGGTAGCCGTTTCACCTATTCATATCGTGTATGCACAAGAAGCGCGATCGTATAGTTTAGCAATAGTAGCCATCTTAATATCGAGTGCAGCACTGCTGCGAGCTATGCGCTTGAAAACAAATGTTAATTGGTTTATTTATGCAGCAACATTATCAATAGGGTTTTATACTCATCTATTTTTTACCTTGGTTGCTTTTGCACAAGGAATTTATGTAGTTACAATCGAACGCTTTCGATTGAGTAAAACATTAATTTATTACCTGCTATCATCGCTTGCGGGTTTTATCACTTTTGTACCTTGGATTTGGATTATTATTACCAATCCTCAGCCAGAAGCAGTAACTTGGGCGAATATTAAACAAACAGTATTTATGTCAGCTGTAAGGTGGGCTGGTATTTTTAGTCGTGCGTTTATTGATTTAGGTATTAGTCCTAACGAGCCTGGAAAACTTAAGTTTTTCTTAATTCCTTTTATTTTGATTCTTTTAGTTATAATCGGCTACTCAATCTATTTTTTATGTCGAAGAACCTCTAAAAAAGTTTGGTTATTTGTTTTAACCTTGATTGCATCAGTAGGGCTTCCCTTACTGATAATAGATTTCGTCTTTTTAAAACGATATGCTACTAGTCGATATACACTTCCTTCTGTTTTAGGGATACAGTTAGCTGTTGCTTACCTATTTACCACTAAGATTACGTCTATTTCTACTAAAGCTTGGCAAAAAAAGTTTTGGTCACTTGTAGCATTTATGGTAGTTATAGGCGGGGTTGTATCTTGTATAGTTCACTCTCAACCGCAGATTTGGTGGAACCAATTCCCTGAAAAATACCAAGAATATCCTCACATTGCTCATATTATTAATCAAGCTAAGAAACCGCTTTTAATTAGTGATGAGGATAACATCATTCCACCACTACAAGTACTTAGTAACTTAATCGAGCCAAAAGTGCAATTCCAAATTGTAGGAAAAAATCAGTTACCAGAGATTACTAATGGCTTTAGTGACATATTTTTATTCTTGTTCGAGCCATCTGATTTCTTAAAAGCTGGAATTGAAAAAGTTTATAACTCAAAGTTACAGCAGGTAGACGACTTTCTCTGGAAAATAACAAAAGCTAATTAAACTAAGGATACGGGCACATCTACCGCCTGGGAGACTGCAAGTGGAAACTAAAAGCAGATAGTTGGCATTTGAATCTCGCTTGGCGGTTAAAAATTAATATCAATTAGCCTGATAAGTTGCACAGTTAGAGCAAAAATATACTTTAATTAAACAAATAATTTAAGTATATACTGGTACTGCTGCCGCTTATGTCATCGCCCCTTGAGCGCCCGTTAAAAATTGAAATCAGATTGCCATCTTCCCATCCTCAATTATTGGAAGGATTGGATATATGGTTGCGTTTAGGTTTGATATCTGATACCCAAGTCAGGCAGTTATGTCGAGAGTTTCTGGTGTGTGCGGTGGTGTTGCAACCCCAGGCTGAAGCTCAAACAAAGGTAGTATTTGCAACTTCCGACTCCGTGCAGGAGTTGCCTGTAGCAGCTTTACAATCTAGTAGCGGTAAACAACCACAACAAAAACCAGCTAAACCCAACTTCATCAGCACAATGTTGCAGTCCTTGGGGGCAGAACTGAGTGTGCGTTGGCTACTTTTTCTAGGGGTTTTCTTGGTAGTTGTATCTTCTGGGGTACTGGCTGCTAGTCAATGGGCGAGGTTTCCTGCTGCTGGACAGTACGGGGTTTTATTTGCTTATACTTTGAGTTTTTGGGGATTAAGCTTTTGGGCGACTAGGCAAAATAACCTCAGATTGACGGCTCAGACATTGCTGATTGCCACTCTTTTGTTGGTGCCAGTGAATTTTTGGGCAATGGATAGCTTCAAATTGTGGCAAAATCCTGTGGATTGGATTGTAGTTGCGATCGCCTGCCCTACCCTGACTGCTATAACTGTTTTACTCTCCAAAAATCGGACTATTTTTACCAATTTACATACTGGCAAATTACCTCTGATAAATATTCTAGGGCTGAGTTATCTGCATTGGGGTTGGCAGTTAAGAGGATTTCCCTTAATTGCTGTTTATCTGGCAACGATCGCCACAACTATCATTACTGTTTATTACAATCTTTTCCAACAGCCTCGTACTGTCAGCGACGATCGCCGTAGGTTAAGTATTAGTTTACCTGCTGCTGTAATTATTTATTCTTTAATAGTATTGTTGGTGCGGGCAATTTTTGTTACCAAGGTAGATGTCGCACTGTTGGGGTTAGCTATTGGCATTTGCGGCTGGTTGATGACTTGGTTAGCAGAGCAGGGCAGGGGAGCAGAGGGGCAGGGGAGCAGGGGAGCAGGGGAGCAGGGGGGCAGGGGGGCAGGGGGAGCAGGGGGAGCAGGGGAAGTAACATTAATATACTCCTCGTCTCCCTTGTCTCCCTTGTCTCCCTTGTCTCCTTCATCTCTCTTACTCTGGGAAAGACTTGGTGGGGTTTTACTCTTTTTGGGTTGGGTGGTATCGGTAGTAAATTATCCTTGGCAAGCAATAGCTGTCAGTGGTTTGGGTTTGTGGTTTGTGGGGAGTCGCTTGTGGCAGTACAGTTTAAAGCGAGACTTTGCAGGGGTTTTCGTCATCGGCTTAGAGACAATTTTGCTAGGTTGGCGATTAGTACCCGATAACTTACAGAAATTAGCGATCGCAACTACTACCCAACTCACCAATTCTCAAAATGAACCTTGGGCGCTACTGGGTATAGCTTTATTTCCCTACGTAATTTTGATGGTGGCGCTTACAGATAATTTGTATCGCCGCCAAAAACGAGAATTAGCTAAATTTGGCGAACTGCTTACCCTGTTATTTGGAGCTTTTTTAACAACGATCGCTCTTGTAAATCCTCCATTGCGATCGCTAAATCTGCTATTTTCTACCGCCACTCTGGCATTTGTTACTCAACGCCGCTCCCCCTCATCCCTTCTCCTGGTATACCTAACTCACATCATGGGGGTGCTGACATTTTGCTTTACCATTAATTGGTTATTCCCCAGCCTGACTCAACAATGCTGGGCAAGTATTTTATTGGCTCTGATGGTTGCAGAATGGCGATTTAGCTTGCAGGAAGGACTATGGCAACGTAGCGCATGGGATATCGGTTTAGGATTAGCCGCAGCGAGTTTTTTCCTGTTGTGGATGAATTCAGAATCATCTTGGTATGGCATCACTGACGAGCGATCTGATTGGGGAGTTTTATGGCTAGTTACGCCTTTAGCTCTGACAGGTGTTGCCAATGCCGCAATTATAGAGCGGCGGCTTACTAGCCGTTACTTGAGTGTCTTGGCTGTAATAATTGCCCAGCTACTAACTTTACAACTACCAGGAATCAGATTAATCGGTTTGGCTGTAGGTGCTGGATTGATGTTTGTAAATACCCGCTATTTGCGCAACCAAGTATCTGCGGTAATTACAGAAGGATTTGTTTTAAGTTTCATTGGCGTGCTGCTGTGGACGGGTGTACCTGGTTTACCTCGCCTAGCGGTAGCTGGTTGGTTTGTTGTCGGAGCGATCGCAACTCTCAGTCTATGGTTAGCGCGGACAGTTTTCAGCCGACGCGGTAACGAATTAGCAGTTATCTATGCAGCCGCCAGCGATAAATGGGCGATCGCTTTATGCAGCGTTGAATTATTAAGTTTGACGCTGCACTCAGTACTGATTTACCAAGGGTTTACGACTTCAGGATTTTTGTTCTTAATTGGCACTGTAATTACCTTGGCAGCCATTGTTTATCGCAGTTGGCGCGAACCGACAAATTGGGCATTTTATGGCATTGGTTGGTGTTTGGAATTGTTGATTGCCCAAGGGTTAGGGTTGGGGGAACGTTCAATCGTGAGAATTGCGATCGCAAACATCGCTTTGGGTTTAATTACTCAACTTGTCGGCGAGTGGTGGCGGCGACGACATCAATTAGAAAGGTTTCCTAGCAGTCTGCACATTTTGCCATTAATTTATGGTGCATTCAGTGTATTGTTGCGTTTGAACACCTTCACCGAATGGACAGGTTTGTATTCCTTGGGTGTAGCTTTAATTATTATTGGCGTGGGGCGACGACACGAGAGCTTCAAACCCTTGCTGTATTTAGGAATTATTGGCGTATCAATTTCTGCTTATGAACTTTTGTTTTATCAAATGTCACAAGCTTCAGGAGGAGCGTTAGGTGATGGATTAATTGCCATGTCTGCCCTTGGTGCGAGTATCATGTATGCTTACCGCATTTTGTCGCCTTGGCTAGTCAGCTACTTACATCTAACTCCCCAAGAATTGAAAAGAATTGCCCATATTCACTGGGTTTGGAGTAGCTGTTTATTAATGGCTGCCATTCCTGTTCCCATTGCAGTTAACCGTTTGGTGGGATTGGGAACGGGAGTATTTTTGATTCGCTACGCCATCTTTCAGGGACGAAATTTACCCACTTCCCCCAGGATATTGGGAAGAATTACAATCGCCGAGATGTGGGTTTACCTTGGTTTATTAGAGGTAGCCGGCATGAGGATTTATTGGCGAGAGACAGCAGTAGGGCGATTTTGGGCTGGGCCATTAGTTCCTTGGAATGGTGCGATCGCTTGTGTAGTAGCCTACTTTTTGTACATCCTACCTTGGGAAAATTGGGGTTGGTCTAAAAGACCTTGGCAACAAGCTGCATACATCACACCTCTGATAATATTATGGGAAACTAGATTGCAAACTTACCCCATAACTTTAGTACTCGCAGCTGGATTTTACATCTTTTTAGCAAAAGTAGGCGAAAACATCCGTTTCACCTATATTAGTGTAGCGTTGATTGATTGGGCACTTTACCGTTGGTTTGATTCCTTACACCTGACTGATGCTTTGTGGTATGTAACACCAATTGGGTTATCGCTGCTTTATATTGCTCAAGTGGATACCCAACTGAAGCTACCAGAGTACAAAACCGCTCGTCACATTCTGAGAGTGCTAGGGAGTGGTTTAATTTGTGGGTGGGCAATTTTATTTAATCAAAATACAGCTTGGATTCCGGGAATTTTCAGTCTCATCGCTATTTTTGCTGGATTAGCTTTGCGAGTACGAGCTTTTCTCTACATTGGTACAGCCACCTTTTTAATTACGACAATCTATCAATCGGTAATTTTCAGCTTGCAGTACTCCTTTTTAAAATGGGTAGTTGGCTTGTTAGTTGGCATTTTACTGATTTACATCGCTGCCAACTTTGAAACCCGTCGCGCTCAAATAACTTCCTTAATTCGTAGCGCCATTGATGAATTTCAATCATGGGAATAGGTAAGCTAAGGATTAAACTAATTAGACAAGCGATCGCCTAAATTTAAGATACTTGTAAAATTAAGCAAAAGCGATGGCTCTGCCAAAACTTTAGGCTAACGCATAAAAGTACAAAACAATGACACGGATTCCATTAACAGAAGCTCAACTTCGTCTACCTGAACTGATTGCAAGTCTGCAACCCGGTGAAGAAGTGCAGATTTTTTCCGGCGATCGCACCATTGCCAGATTGATTGGCGAATTCCAACCACCCCGGAAGCCTCGCCAGCCCGGTAGTGCAATCGGAACACTAACCATCCTGTCCGAAGATGAAACGCACTTGGAAGATTTTCACGACTACATACCATGAAATTTCTGCTCGATACTCAAGCATTTCTCTGGTTTGTACTCAACGATAGTGCCCTTAGTCAAGTCGCATGTGATTTGATTGTCGATCCTCTCAATGACATCTTGCTCAGTCCTGCTTCGTATTGGGAAATTGCCATCAAAGTTAGTATTGGTAAGTATCAAATTCCTGAAAATTTTGAAACATGGATGGAGCATCAAATCTATGTTAATGAATTTGAAATATTACCGATTAAAGTTGTTCATGCTGCCGCAATCGTGACTTTGCCATTCCATCATAAAGATCCCTTTGATCGGCTTTTGGTTGCCCAAGCACTCACAGAAAAGATCCCGATCGTTAGCGTAGATACAGTGTTAGACAATTATGCAGTTACTCGTTATTGGTAAGTACGATAACCTGCGGTCAACCGCAGTGCGATCGCTCATCCCCGTCGGTTGGGTTGACATCAGGAAACCAAACATTCATTAACGTGAGTTCGATGAACCTCTCCCCAACCCCTCTTGGAGGCACAGAGGGGCAGAAATATTTTTAGTTGACAACGAAAAAATTAGGGTTTCAAAGCCTCTCTCCCTGTGGGGGAGAGGAATGGAAGTGGGGTTTTTAGAGCCGTCGAACTCACGTTAAATTTAAGACAATTGAAACTTTATGCCATGTCAAATTACTAAGCCAACAATATTTTCAATAATCTCAATTGTCTTACTAAAAATATTTAAGAAACCTACAGCATTATTTATTTCCTGAATTTCTTGATTTATCGCTTTAATACCATCTTCAAAACCTTTTTCATTTTCCTCCAGTTTGTTAACTAGAATAGTACCAATTTTGTTTCTGACTTTGTTGACACAACTCGTCCATTTCTGACGATACTCTTTAAATTCTTCTTTCTGTTTTGGATTGATAAATTTACTTTCAATATCAATTTCATATAATTTTTCCTCTATGCCTTTGATCTTTTTAAAAAATTCTAATTTTTTCTTGTTATCAATATTAGACAATATCTCTGACATAAAATTATTTTTCCTTTTATTTATTAGTTATTTTTGATTTCTTCAGCTACATTAACTAGAGAGTTGATTTCAGATAAAAGTTCATTAGCGCGTGCAATAGTAAACTTATCTTCTAAAAGTAACTGAAAAGCTTCTTTGAAGTCTTTGGCTGATTCACTAGCATCATTCAAAGCTTCTATCGAAAGTGTTATCGTCAAAATCTTCTGCCGTTTTTCTATCCATTCGTCAGGATCGCTAATTGGATCGGCAGCCGTATAAGGTCTGAAGAGTAAACGCTCTTCCTGATTTTTTTGAATGGTTTTTAAATTACTTTGTAGTTCAATAGTAAGAAGTTCAAGTACTGATTCCTGAATAGCAAGCTCTCGGTAAATCGTTTCTTTTCTCTGCTCTAATTCTTTTCTCAACGCACCTTTAATTTTATTACTCAATATAATTTTAGGAATTTCAGATAAAGCAGAGCCAATTTTGTCAGAGACAAGAGGATTACCTTGAATATCAGTGCTGACATTATTTAATTGAGTGAAAATATCTTCAGTAACTTCTTGTGCTTGTGTTGGGGAATCTGAGGTTGCTAGATTTTCTAAAGCAATAAAGTAGCGTTGGAGTAGATCGGTATGTTGGCGCATTCGTCCAATTATCATAAGCCAATCCTTATCTTGTTTAGTAATGTCGATATACATTTCACTAGCTTTGACTGTATCTTCTAGGCGGTTACGCAGCAATTTTTCCGAATTGGCATCAACAACGTAGTTTCCTGATGTAACCAATAAAGTATCTAGTGCATCTGCATATTCTTGTCCAGCGTTGGCAAACTTTTTATATTCTCTTAGAGAAGCACCACAGGCAACTAATGAAGCTCCAATCAAAGAGATGATTGATGCTCTAATAACAAATTTAGATTTGATAGTAATCTCCTTTCTAAGCATAAAACGTATAAATAAGATGTTTGAAAAGCAGAAAGTTAAGTAAGAAAACTCTCAGGGCGTAAGCTTGATATAAGGTAAAAACGCTGTTATTTCCTTCTCCACTCCCCAATTAGTTAATTTCGGAATTTTGCGATCGCATCAAAAAATATTGCTCCAGGGTTGACGTTTCGGTGTTTCGCGCAGTCTGTAGCAGCTTCCGCCTTCCCTGTAAGAACTTCCACTTTCACGTTTCCGTGTTTTGCGCAAGCTGTAGCAACTTCTGCTTTCACGTTTCCGTGTTTTGCGCAAGCTGTAGCAACTTCCGCTTTCACGTTTCCGTGTTTTGCGCAAGCTGTAGCAACTTCCGCTTTCACGTTTCCGTGTTTTGCGCAAGCTGTAGCAGCTTCCGCTTTGATGTTAAACCAATTCGCAATTGGTAATTCAAAATTCGTAATTACGAATTGGTATAAAGCAAACAAATTTTAGGCTTTTTCAGAAAAATCAACAATTCCACGTATGGCAACCTCTTCAACAAATGTCCACTATAGAGTTATGAGAAATTGAGAAAATGAGTATTAATTATGGGAAGGCGAAAACGCAATTCACGTACTCTTGGGAAAGCTGAACTACGTCTAGCAAGCGTTAAATCTGTTAGTCAAACTCTCGATGTTGGAGAGGGGTTAACAGTCAAAGATTACACTGAAAAAATCGAAATGGTGCGGCAATCTCTAGAAGCATACAATACCACCCTCTCTACTATTGATGTCTTACTAACCCAGCTCGTCGAAAATGAACAGGATTTAGCAGACTATTCTGAGAAAATTTTGCGTGGTATTGCTCATAAATATGGTAATAATAGCCACGAGTATCAGATGGCTGGGGGTACTCGTAAAAGCGATGTCTACGACGGGCTACGCCTACGCAAGCGTGCTGTGCGCCAAGGTGTTGTTTGACTACTAGCTAAGGGATAAAGAGAATAAGGAAAATTAGGAAGATAGGGAATACAAAGATTTCACCCACTCCCATTCCTGCGTCAAACCCTCTTTTAGAGAGACTTGCGGTTGATATCCGAGAATTTTCTGTGCTTTAGATACATCAGCAGCCGTGTGGCGCGCGTCTCCCATCGCTTTTTCTATGTGGTTTCTTTTGATTGGCTTCCCAACAATTTCTTCAATCGTATTTAAAACTTCTGCTAAAACCACCCTGCTCCCACCACCGATATTAAAGATTTCTCCCACTGCTTGGGGTGCGGTAGCGGCGGCTAAATTAGCGGCGACAATATCACTAACAAAGGTAAACTCCCGCGTTTGCTGGCCATCGCCGTAAATAGGAATCGCCTCATCGTGCAAAATGGATTGAAAAAATTTATGAAATGCCATATCTGGGCGCTGTTTGGGGCCATAAACTGTGAAATAGCGCAATGTCACACAGGGCACACCAAAGTTTTTGTAATACAGTTCACACAAAAACTCTGCTGCTAGCTTTGTAATGCCGTAAGGAGAAACCGGTTGAGGACAAATTTTCTCGTGGGTAGGTAATGTTTCTGCATCACCATATACACTAGATGAAGAGGCAAACACTAATCTTTTTAAGTGTTTAGCATCCTTAGCTGCTTCCAGCAAAACTTGTGTAGCGTTAACATTTCGTTCTGTATAGCCTCGAAAAGCTTTACCCCAACTTGCTCTGACCCCTGCTTGTGCCGCTTGATGGTAAACTACATCAACATCTTTTAGGAGTTTCTGCCAATCTAAAAACTGCATATCTCCTTCAATTAATGCAAAACTAGGTAAACGATACAAGTGTGCAACATTGTTTCGCTTTAATATCGGATCGTAATAATCATTGAATTCATCAATCCCGATTACTTCGTTTCCTTGTTGTAGCAATGTTTCTGCAAGATGAGAACCAATAAAGCCTGCGACTCCAGTAACGATAATTTTAGCCATGTTGCCGATTTTTTCTATCCTGATTAACCGCGATATTCACAGGTTAATAATTATAATCAAAAATCGGTTATTAATTGAAGATTATTTTATAGATAGGTTGAATTATATCAGCAGAAAAGATAATTAAACTAATACATTTATGCTAAAAATGTGTTATGAACTTGATGGAGTAATTACTAATAATAAAAATTAAAATTTTACTAATTAGTTAAATTTAATTTTTAAAATAAATGCAGTTGGAATTCAATAGCTAAAATAGCTGAAAAACCCAAGGTTTTACCCCACCCTAACCCTCCCCTTGTAAAGGGGAGGGAACAAGATTTCTTATTTCCCCCCTTTATAAGGCTACGGTGTATACACAAGTCGGAAAAAGCTCGATTTTCCCATTGTTCTCTCACTTCTCGTTCCCAGTCTGAGACTGGGAATGGCTTATTAGAGGCTCTGCCTCCAGCCAGACATTGAGTCAGAGACTCAATGAATGCATTCCCAGTCTGAGACTGGGAACGAGGAAAGTCTTATTAAGGCTAGGTTTTTAAGACTTGTGTATACACCGTAGCTTTATAAGGGGGGACTAAGGGGGGTAAATCCAGGGTTTGTGTGTACACCGTAGCTCAATATATCGGGGGGATTAAGGGGAGTGGAATTTTAGGGGACTTTTACAAGAGGTATACTAAATCATCAGAAACTTGCACAAGTGTGAGAATTGATGAAAAAATTGATCCGCGAGAGTCGAATCAGGTATTCTCATTTTGCAAGGGACGCACGAGGAAATCAGTGAAAGTTTTAGTCGTTGGTAATGGAGGGCGCGAACACGCTCTGGCGTGGAAACTGTTGCAATCTAAGCAAATTGAGCAAGTTATCTGTGTACCAGGGAATGGGGGGACGGCAAGTATGGAACGTTGCCAGAACTTGCCCTTAGCAGTAGACGATTTTGAGGGAATGAGCCGATATGCTCTAGAACATGGCATAACTCTGGTAATAGTTGGCCCAGAAGTTCCCCTATCTAAGGGAATCACAGATTACCTCCAAAACAAAGGATTGATGGTATTTGGCCCAGTCAGAGCCGGAGCGCAAATTGAAGCGAGTAAAGCTTGGGCAAAAGCCCTGATGCAAGAAGCAGGGATTCCAACGGCACGGGCTGCGGTATTTACGGAAGCTGCGGCAGCAAAATCTTACGTCAAATCTCAGGGAGCGCCCATTGTTGTTAAAGCTGATGGCTTGGCGGCTGGTAAGGGTGTAACGGTGGCTGAAACAGTTACACAAGCAGAAAGTGCCATTGATGCAATTTTTCAAGGGCAATTTGGCAATGCTGGTGAGTTTGTCGTCATTGAAGAATGTTTGATTGGGCAAGAAGTGTCAGTTTTAGCGTTGACTGATGGGTTAACAATTAGACCCTTGTTGCCAGCGCAAGATCATAAGCGGATTGGTGACGGCGATACAGGCGAAAATACTGGCGGGATGGGAGCATACAGCCCAGCACCCATCGCTACACCAGAGTTGATGGCACGCATTCAAACAGAAGTATTAGAAAGAGCGATCGCCACCTTAAGAGCTAAAGGCATTGATTACCGAGGCGTGCTGTATGCTGGGTTAATGATTGCACCCGATGGCGATTTGAAGGTTTTGGAATTTAACTGTCGCTTTGGCGATCCCGAAACCCAGGTGATTTTACCACTGTTAGAAACACCCCTAGAAGAATTGATTCTAGCTTGCGTACAGCAGCGCTTAAGTGAATTGCCGCCCATTGCTTGGAAAGGGGGAGCATCTGCGACTGTGGTTGCCGCTTCCGGTGGTTATCCAGGAGAATATCAAAAAGGCCAGGTGATTACTGGCATTGAGCAGGCAGAAGCAGCAGGAGCAACTGTATTTCATGCAGGTACGAAATTGAACCAGCAACAAGAAATAGTCACAGATGGGGGTCGAGTATTAAATGTGACCGGAATTGGAGAAAATTTTGAGCAAGCGATCGCTCAAGCCTACGCTAGTATCAAACATATTCAGTTTCAAAGGATGTATTACCGAAAAGATATAGGGCATAAAGTGGTTAATGGATAAATTAACTGAGTATCCCCAGATAATTAAGCGTATCCTTACTGAGTACGTAGAACTATGCAACCGTCGTTCTAACCGAGACATCGAAAGATTCTTAATTATCGATGAGCCAAAGGGTCACTATATTTGGATGAACCTTGGTTGGCAAAATGGCGAACGCATTACTGGTATGACTGTTTACGTTCGGATTCGAGATTGCAAATTCTGGATTGAGGAAGATTGGACTGAAGATGGAATCGCAACTGACCTAGTTCGTGCAGGTGTTGCCAAAGAAGATATAGTTTTGGCATTCCATGAGCCTAAAATGCGGCAGTACACAGATTTTGCAGTAGCATCCTAGCGATCGCTAATTTTTTAGTTGTTGGGGTTTCAGGAAAACAGGAGAGATAAAGTTAAACTAATGCCTAATACCCTTCAGGAGTGCTGAGTGCAGGGCGTTGAGCCAGTGCTGAATTGGAAATCTCACTTATGTTACTCGGAACTTGGAACTGTTTTGCTCAATGCCCACTTGCCCTGAGCGATCGCGTAGCGTCTCGCAGAGAAGCCGTTCGCGTAGCGTCTCGCAGAGAAGGGATGCCCCATTCCCCATTTTCCTAACATATTTGTCAAATTAACTGTTAATTTTTAAGTTGTTGGGCTTTATAACAAAGACTACTAACAACTTTATTTAAGATGCTAAGTCTGTTCAAATCAATTCGAGATGCGATCGCAAGTTGGTGGTCGGAGTTCACTCTCCAAACTAAACTGCTGGCTGTGGCCACAATGGTAGTTTCGTTGGTGATGAGTGGTTTAACCTTCTGGGCTGTAAATACAATTCAGCAGGATGCGCAGATGAATGATACCCGCTTTGGTCGTGATTTGGGGCTGCTGCTTGCTGCCAACGTTGCCCCCTTGGTTGCGGACAATAATCTCACGGAGGTTGCCCGATTTTCCCAACGTTTCTATAGCAGCACCTCTAGCGTGCGTTATATGCTTTATGCCGATGAAAACGGGGAAATCTTTTTTGGCATTCCTTTTTGGGAAGCCGAGGTAGAAAATTCTCTTACCATTAAACGGCGGATACAACTGCCAGAAGATTACCCTGGTGATGGGGACAAGCCGATGGTGCGGCAACACACAACCCCAGATGGGACAGTCACCGATGTATTTATTCCCCTGATTGTCAATAAAAAATACTTAGGTGTATTAGCAATCGGGTTCAACCCCAATCAAACCGCTGTTATCTCTACCAATTTTACCCGCGATGTCACCATTGCCGTTTTTATCACAATTTGGGTAATGGTGATTTTGGCAGGAGTGATTAACGCTTTGACCATCACCAAGCCGATTAAAGAACTACTGGTGGGGGTAAAGCAAATTGCTACCGGGAATTTTAAGCAGCGGATTAATTTACCTTTAGGCGGCGAACTAGGAGAATTAATTTTCAGCTTTAATGAGATGGCAGAGCGATTAGAGCGCTATGAAGAACAGAACATTGAAGAACTAACCGCAGAAAAAGCCAAGCTAGAAACTTTAGTTTCCACGATCGCAGATGGTGCTGTGTTGATTGACAACAACATGCAGGTGATTTTAGTCAACCCCACAGCAGAGCGAATTTTTGGCTGGGAAGCCGCTAATGTAGTCGGTTGCAATGTCTTGCATCACTTGCCAGCATCAGTACAAATCGAAATCACCCGTCCCTTGTACGAAATGGCAGTAGGCGAATGCGAAAGCGCCGAATTCCGAATTTTTATTAACCAACCCACCCCACGGACGATCCGCATTCTTTTGACTACAGTACTCAACCTGCAAAGAGAAAGCATCAAAGGTATTGCGATTACTATTCAAGATATAACCCGTGAAGTCGAACTAAACGAGGCAAAAAGTCAATTTATCAGCAACGTTTCTCACGAACTGCGAACGCCTCTATTTAACATTAAAACTTATATTGAAACCCTGCACGACTACGGCGAAGACTTGGCTTTACAAGAACGGCAAGAGTTTCTGCAAACAGTCAACCATGAAACCGATCGCCTCACCCGCCTAGTTAACGATGTTTTGGATTTATCAAAACTCGAATCTGGTCGCAACTACAGCTTTGATGGTGTAGATTTAGCCCAAGCGATCGAGCAAACCCTGCGTACTTACCAACTTAATGCCAAAGATAAAGGTGTTGAACTTGTTCAGGAAGTTGCCCCTAATTTGCCGCTAGTATTAGGTAATTACGATCTGTTAGTACAAGTGTTTGGCAACCTGATTGGTAATGCGCTTAAATTCACCAAAGCCGGTGGTAAAGTAGCAATCCGCGCCTACCAACTAGATTTCAACCCCAGCCACACCGAATCTGTACCAGTGCGGATTGAAATTTCCGATACTGGAATTGGCATCGCCACAGAAGATCAACACTCAATTTTTGAACGCTTTTTCCGCGTAGAAAACCGAGTTCACACCCTAGAAGGTACGGGTTTAGGTTTATCGATTGTTAGAAATATCATCGACAGACATCGTAGTAAAGTCCATCTAGTGAGTGAAGTCGGCATTGGCACCACTTTTTGGTTTGACTTAGCCATATTTGAAGAAAAAGCGCCGTTGATACAAGTTGAAGCTATTGCGGAAACATCCAAAATTACCACAGTTTGAAAATTGCAGAAGCATCCAAAATCATCACAGCTTGAAGATTAAGGATTGAGTATGGTTTGTTATTTTTGACCATTCCCGATAGTGGCAATTTTGGATGAAGCTTTTGAAGAAATTGCCACACTTTATTCAATTTATAGATAAGAGTTGATTAGCGATCGCTCTCTAGGTGGATCGTCTTACAAAATCGCATTGCTCTCTTTTGAATCTAGAAATACTACACTAACTGTTCGCATAGTTGTTGATATAACTGTCATTGACAATCTTGGTGCAAGCAGTATTGAATTTTGCCTAATTGTGGCTCAATTAATTATGTATACAAGTTACGGAATGTTTATTCTGCCAAATTCTTGGGAAATATTAAAATTATCAACTTCTTCTCAAAATTTTAACTTGACCCTATGACGACGCTGGCAGCAATCCCCGATTCAAATCCATTGCCGTATATCCCTGGTTATGCCATTGTTAAGCAGCTATATGCAGGTTCTCAGACAATAGTTTATCGAGCAGTGCAGGAGTCAAGTCAGCGTCCGGTGGTGATTAAACTATTACGGCAAGACTACCCTAACTTTAACGAGTTATTACAGTTTCGTAACGAGTATGCAATTACCAAAAATCTCAACATTCCTGGCATAATCCATCCATTGAGCCTAGAAGCATACGCTAACAGCTATGCCTTAGTAATGGAAGACTTTGGCGGCATTTCCCTACGGGATTATACCCAAAATTATTCCCTATCTTTAGAGGAACTTTTAGAAATAGCCCGACAAATTGCTGATATTCTCCATGAAGTCTGCCAGCATCGAGTCATCCACAAAGATATCAAACCCGCCAACATTCTGATTCATCCAGAATCACAACAAGTTAAGCTGATTGACTTTAGCATTGCCTCCCTCCTCCCCCGCGAAACCCAGGAAATCCAAAATCCGAATGTCTTAGAAGGAACCCTTGCCTATCTTTCCCCAGAGCAAACCGGACGAATGAATCGCGGCATTGATTACCGCAGTGATTTCTATGCTTTAGGGGTGACATTGTACGAACTTTTGACTGGACAATTACCCTTTCAATCCAACGATCCGATGGAGTTAGTACACTGTCATTTAGCCAAGCTGCCACTCGCTCCACACAGTATTAATCCAGAAATTCCCGCGATCCTCTCAGAGATAGTATTGAAGTTAATGGCGAAAAATGCCGAAGATCGGTATCAGAGCGCCTTGGGTTTGAAATATGACTTAGAATGCTGTCTCAATCAATGGAAAGCAACGGGTAGAATAGAAACCTTTGTCTTGGGACAACGGGATGTGTGCGATCGCTTCATTATCCCCGAAAAACTCTATGGGCGACAAACAGAAGTTACAACCTTGCTCAAAGCTTTTGAGCGCGTCGCTAATGGCAGTTCAGAAATGATGCTAGTAGCAGGATTTTCCGGGATTGGTAAAACTGTGGCGATCAATGAAGTCCATAAACCGATTGTCAGACAACGCGGTTACTTCATCAAAGGCAAGTACGATCAGTTTCAGCGTAATATTCCGTTTAGTGGCTTTATGCAAGCCTTTCGCGATCTGATGGGACAACTGCTGAGTGAGAGTAATGTCCAATTGGCGGCGTGGAAAGCGAAAATTTTGGCTGCTGTAGGTGAAAACGGACAAGCAATTGTTGATGTGATCCCGGAACTAGAGCGAATTATCGGTCAACAGCCGCCAGTCCCAGAACTATCTGGTAATGCTGCCCAAAATCGTTTTAATTTGCTATTTCAGAAATTTATCGAGGTTTTCACCACCCCTGAGCATCCGCTAGTGATGTTTCTGGATGACTTGCAATGGGCAGACTCGGCATCTCTGAATTTACTGCAATTATTGATCGGTGAAGCCAATTCTGGATATTTACTTATTCTGGGCGCTTATCGAGATAATGAAGTTTTTCCGACTCATCCCTTGATACTAACGCTGGAACAGATTCAGCAAGCCCAAGCTACCGTCAATACGATTACCCTGAAACCCTTGGTGGAAATAACGGTGAATCAATTGGTGGCAGACACCTTGAGTTGTCCCCATGAACTGGCTCAACCCCTGACGCAATTGGTATATCAGAAAACCAAAGGGAATCCCTTTTTTACAACGCAGTTTCTCAAAGCACTGCACGAAGAGGGTTGCATTCAGTTCCAGCCAGAACTGGGTTACTGGCAATGCAATCTGGCTTCGGTGCGGCAGTTGGCATTGACTGATGGAGTGGTAGAGTTCATGGCATTGCAGTTACAAAAACTTCCGGTGGATACACAGGAGCTTTTGAAACTGGCGGCTTGTATTGGCAACCAATTTGATTTGAAGACCTTGGCAATGGTTTCTGAAAAATCACTTATTGATATAGCGACCAACCTATGGACGGCGTTACAAGAAGGGCTGATTCTCCCGATTAGCGAAACCTACAAGTTCTTCCAATCAAATAATTCAGACCATATGGATCGCGGTGGTGAGATTGTCGTTCCTTATAAATTCTTGCACGATCGCGTCCAACAAACTGCTTATGGTCTGATTCCAGAAGATCGAAAACAGTCTATCCACTTCCAAATCGGACAACAACTGTGGGCAAATACGCCGGAAGCAGAGCGAGAAGGGAAAATTTTTGAAATTGTCAATCAATTGAACTACGGTCTGAAATTGACATCTCAAAAAAGTTCTCCTGGATTGTTGAATGCACAAAATGGTGACGAAATCTCCAGGCTGCAAGAATTGGATCTAGCTCAACTGAACCTGCTTGCAGGACAAAAAGCCAAGGCAGCAACCGCCTATGAAATGGCAAATAAATACTTCACAGCAGGGCTGGCAGCGCTCCCAGAAAACGCTTGGTCAGATCGTTACGACCTGACCCTTGCCCTTTATACAGAAGCGGCTGAAATTGAGTACCTGACTGCCCATTTCGAGCAGGCAGAACGACTTTCAGAAATTGTTCTTCAGCACGCCCAGGATTTGCTGCAAAAGGTGAAGATGTATGAAATCAAAATCTATTTCTACATTGCTCAGAATCAAATGCTGGCAGCAATCGACATCTGTCTGCAAGTGCTGGAATTTTTGGGCGAACCGCTGTTTAAAGAACCTCCACAGGAGTTAGCGATCGAGGATTTAATTAATCTGCCAGAGATGCTCGATCCGCACAAGTTAGCAGCCATGCGAATTGCGATCGCAATGGTCACTCCCAGTCTGAACGCTAAACCAGATTTGTTACCACCGATTGCTTACACATTAGTGAACCTATCGATTCAATTTGGCAATTCGGCATTTTCGGCATTTGGCTACACTTTCTATGGCCTGGTTTTATGTGGTACCCCAACCGGAATTGAAAAAGGCTATCGGTTTGGACAATTAGGATTAAAATTGCTGGAGCGCTTCAACGACAGGAAATTGTATGCAAAAGTGGTTAACATTTTTGATGTATTTGTGCGGCACTGGCAAGAACCCGCTCGCAAAACGATCGCTCCTTTACGTGAAGCTATTCAGGTTGGATTAGAAATGGGTGATGTAGAGTATGCCTGCTACAACGCCGCCTCCTACTGTAACTATCTTTTCTTCATCGGTGAAGCACTGGAGCAGGTAAATCAGCAACAACAAAAATACATCGATCTGTTGTTGAAATTCAAACAAGAATATCAAATTTATTTCAGCCAGATTTGTCGTCAGCTGGTGTTGAATTTGATGGGAGCAGCAGAAGATCCCTTAATACTAGTTGGAGAGAGTTTCGACGAGCAAAAAATGCTGCCGATTTTAATTGAAACTCAAAACGGAACTCTCTTGTTCCTGCTCCATCTGGCAAAGACCATTCTTCTGTTCATCTTTGAGGACTATCAGCAGGCACTTATCCATGCTCAAGAAGCCGAAAAATACCTGGGAAACATGGTTGGCTTCTTGCAGTTTGCCGAACATAATTTCTATTACTCCCTCGCTCTTTTGGCTACCTGTTCAAATGGCAATGAAGCAGAGCAACAATCGGCACTAGAAAAAGTTGCAGAAAACCAGAAAATGATGAGTCAGTGGGCGTTTCACGCTCCTGCCAATCATCAACACAAATACGATTTAGTTGAAGCAGAGCGAGCAAAAATTTTGGGTCATTTAGACGCAATGACCTACTATAAAAAAGCCATTCAGGGGGCAAAAGAAAACAACTACATCCAAGAAGAAGCACTCAGCAATGAGCTGGCTGCCAAATTCTATCTAGCTTGGGGCAAAGAGAAGCTGGCCGCAGACTATATGCAACAAGCCTACTACTGCTACGCCCATTGGGGTGCAAAGGCGAAAGTTGCCCATTTAGAAGAACAATATCCGCAACTACTAACAGCCATTCTCCAATCGCCTAATATTGGCATCACATCTACGACAACCATCCCCTTAACTTTGATGAGAAGTGTAACTAAAAGTTCTAGCAACCAAAATTTATACTTAGATTTACAAGCGGTGATGAAAGCCGCACAAGCCATCTCTCAAGAAATTGAATTAGAGAAACTGTTGGCAACCTTGATGCAGATTGCGATCGCCAATGCTGGCGCCCAAATCGGTCATTTGGTTCTTCGCCAAGAGGAACAATGGTTAGTTGTAGCTCAAGCCGATCGAGAACTGGTAAAAACTTTAGAAATTCCCCTGGAGCAATACTCAGAAATTCCTCAAAGTCTGATTTATGCAGTAGCAAGAACTCAAGAGACGGCTGTGTTTGAAGACTTGAGTACAGCAGTGCAATTTGCCAGCGATCGCTACATTCTCACTCACCAGCCCAAATCAGTTTTATGTACTCCCATTAGTCGCCAAGGAAAACTCATCGGTATTTTGTACCTGGAGAACAACTTAACTTTAGGCGCTTTTACTAGCGATCGCATCGAGATTCTCCAACTCCTAACTAGTCAAGCCGCTATCTCTATGGAAAATGCTCGTTTGTATCAACAAACCGAAAACTATTCTTACACCCTAGAAGCAGAGGTAGAACACAAAACCCAAGCTCTCAACCAAAAAGCCCAAGATTTAGAGCAGACCTTGAAAAAATTGCAGCAAACTCAAGGACAATTAATTCATAGCGAAAAAATGTCATCCTTGGGTCAATTGGTAGCTGGTATTGCTCACGAAATTAACAATCCAGTTAATTTTATTAAGGGTAATCTCACCCATACAGAAAATTACATTCAAGATATGATGCGTTTGCTGATACTTTATCAGCAGGAATATCCCCAACCTAATCCAGCTATTCAAGCGATGAAGGAAGAAATTGAGCTTGATTTTCTGTTTAAAGATGCTAATAAAACCTTAGAATCTATGAAGATTGGTAGCGATCGCATCAGCAAAATTGTCCAGAGTTTACGCAACTTTGCTCGCTTAGATGAAGCCGAAATCAAAGCTGTAGATTTACACAGTGGGATTGAAAGTACGCTGTTAATTTTGCAACATCGCTTACAAGCTTCTGAAAATCAACCCGAAGTGCGCGTCATTAAGGAGTATGGCAATCTACCTCTGGTGACTTGTTATCCTAGCCAGTTGAATCAAGTCTTCCTAAATCTGATTAACAATGCTATTGATGCGATTCGAGATAATCCCCAAAGCAGCCAACACCCAGAAATTCGGATTCGTACTGGAGTGATAGATCGTGAATGGTTACGAATTGCGATCGCCAATACAGATAGTACGATTCCTGTAAGTCTGCAAGAGCGGATTTTTGAACCGTTTTTTACCACAAAGCCCGTTGGTCGCGGTCAAGGTTTGGGGTTATTTGTTAGTTACTCTATTATCCAACAACATCGTGGTACTTTAACTGTGCGTTCTCAGCCCCCTGAGGGAACTGAATTTGAGATTGTTCT
Organism: Nostoc sp. DedSLP04; assembly: GCF_034530775.1. Lineage (NCBI taxonomy): Bacteria > Bacillati > Cyanobacteriota > Cyanophyceae > Nostocales > Nostocaceae > Nostoc > Nostoc sp. DedSLP04. The sequence goes on from NZ_JAVRCL010000007.1 coordinate 116,582, forward strand.
CCCTATCTATTGAACAATTACAGCGTTTTTCAGGTAAATGAAGTACACACGTAGGGGCACAGCATTGCTGTGCCCTTAAGATCGTCTGTACCTCACACCTGTTGCAATCTGCTGTAATTCTTACGAAATGCCCACTCTGCTTTCATTACTCTAAACTCATACCAAGTAGAAACTTTTCATTGTGACTAGCCAATTTAAGTATTTGAGAATAAAGTAGTAGTATCAAAAATTACTATTTTATCGTGAAAAATTCTACTGAAAGTTCTCAACAAGACCTCAGTCTACCCAAGATAGAAGTAGACCAGCTGCTTCTGGAATGGCAAGAAAATCCAGCAGTTTACGTAAATGATATATGCATTCATCAGTTGTTTGAATATCAAGTAGAAAAAACACCTCAGCAAATTGCGGTCATTTTTGAAGACAAACAAGTTTCTTATCAAGAACTTAACCAGCGAGCTAATCAACTAGCGCACTATCTACAGACCTTGAATGTCAAACCAGAGGTTTTAGTTGGCATTTGCCTGGAGCGATCGCTAGAAATGATTGTTGGACTATTAGCCATTCTCAAAGCAGGCGGAGCTTATGTCCCCTTAGATCCAGCCTATCCCTCAGAGCGCCTAGCTTTAATGCTAGAAGACTCACAGTTATCGATACTGCTGACACAACAAAATTTACTTTCAAAGCTTCCAGAGCATCAGGCCCATATAGTTTGTCTAGATAGCGATAAAGAGGTAATTATTCAACAAAGTCAGGAGAATTTAACCTGTCTAGCGACAGATAAAAACCTGTCTTATGTCATTTACACCTCCGGTTCCACTGGTAAACCGAAAGGGGTAGCTATTGAACATCACAGCACAGTCGCTCTGTTGCATTGGGCAAGAGAAGTTTTTACAACCGAGGATCTAGCTGGAGTGCTGGCCGCAACATCTATTTGTTTCGATCTCTCAGTTTTTGAAATATTTGTTCCCCTCAGTTGTGGTGGTAAGGTGATTTTGGCAGAGAATGCCTTGTATTTACCTAACTTACTTGCCGCTCAAGAAGTCACTCTCATCAATACAGTGCCATCTGCGATCGCAGAATTACTAAGAATTCAAGGTATACCCACTTCTGTTCGCATTGTTAACTTAGCAGGTGAACCTCTGCAAAATCGTTTGGTGCAGCAGATATATACGTTGGACAATATTCAAAAAGTCTTTAATCTATACGGCCCTACAGAAGATACGACCTATTCCACATTTGCCTTAGTTAACAAAGGTGATAGCAGTGTGACTATCGGTCGTCCGATAACCAACACATACTGTCTTCTGTTGGACGAACAAATGCAGATAGTCCCCACAGGTGTTTCTGGAGAACTATATATTGGCGGCGAGGGACTAGCCAGAGGCTATCTCAACCGTTCAGAACTGACAGATCAACGATTCATTCCCAACCCTTTTGAGGAGGCAGGAGGCAGGCGGTCACTGAGCGTAGCCGAAGTGAGGCAGAAGGCAGGAGGGAGTAAATTATATAAAACTGGGGATTTAGTTCGCTACTTACCAGATGGCAACATTGAGTATATTGGGCGCATTGACCAACAAGTAAAGATTCGCGGCTTCCGTATTGAGCTAGGAGAAATTGAAACTGCACTGTGGCAACATCCTGATGTGCAAGAAGTTGTAGTGATTGCTAAAGAATTTTCCCCTGGCGACCAACGCCTAGTAGCTTACGTAGTTCCCAAGCCCGAATCATCAGACACGAATATTGGTAATCTACGCCGTTTTCTCAAACAGAAATTGCCCGACTACATGATCCCTTCTCGCTTTGTGCAATTGAGTGCTTTACCCTTAACAGCTAACGGAAAAGTCGATCGTAAGGCGCTCCCAGCACCCATTCAAACTTTGAATGCGAATGAGAAGTTTGTTGCTCCTCGCACTCCTATTGAGGAACGAGTAGCAGAAATTTGGTCTACTGTATTAGGTCTAAAAAACATTGGCGTTCATGACAATTTCTTAGCGTTGGGAGGACATTCCTTACTAGCCTTTCAGATCCTCTGCCGTATCCGCGATATCTTTCAAGTTGAGTTACCAATGCGGCATTTCTTTGAAGCGCCCACCATCTCTAAAATAGCTGAAAGCATTAGACAAGCACAACAGGAAGACATAGGATGTTCTGTGCCAATACAATCCATTGGGCGCGATGGCGATTTACCGCTTTCCTTTGGGCAACAACGGTTGTGGTTTCTTGACCAGTTAGTACCCAATCATGCTTTTTACAATGTTCCCGAAGCCATTCGGCTCAGAGGTGTACTCAACGCCACAATATTAGAACAGAGTTTGAATGAAATTATCAACCGTCATGAAGTCCTCCGAACTACATATTCCAGTTTGAACGGACAACCCATACAGGTCATCCACTCAACTTTTCCCATCAAACTCTTAGTTGTGAATCTCCAAGGGCTGTCTCCAGACGATCGAGAATCTCAAGTCCACCAGATCGTACTTAAAGAAGCCCAACGTCCTTTCGATTTAGCTCAAGGGCCATTGCTGCGAACAACATTGCTGCAATTGAGTTCAGAGGAACATATATTACTCCTCAACCTGCACCATATTCTTTGTGATGATTGGTCTTTAAGTGTTTTGTTCGAGGAACTGTCAGTCCTCTATCAAGCTTTCTCCACTGGCAACCCTTCGCCCCTTCCTGATTTAGCTATTCAGTATGCTGATTTTGCAGCTTGGCAACGCCAGTGGCTACAAGGTGAAATTTTAGATAATAAGCTTGCTTATTGGCAGCAACATTTGAGCGGCAGTCTACCTATATTAGAATTGCCCACCGATTATCCACGACCATTAGAGCCAACATATCAGGGGGCGCGTCAATCGGTCGTTATCCCCAAATCCCTAACAGATGCCCTCAATGTTCTCTCGCGCCAAGAGGGTACTACCTTGTTTATGACCTTGTTGGCAGCATTCCAGACACTCCTATTTCGCTACACAGGGCAAGAAGACATTTTAGTAGGCGCTCCGATAAGCGATCGCCACCGTTCTGAATTAGAAGGACTAATTGGGTTTTTGCTAAATACTTTGGTATTGCGAACCAACTTGTCTGACTCCCCAAGTTTCCGACAGTTGTTAGGTCGAGTCCGAGAAGTAGCTCTATCGGGTTATACTCACCAAGACCTACCGTTTGAGAAGCTAGTTGATGCTCTACAGATCGAGCGGGACTTCAACCAAAATCCACTGATTTCAGTGATGTTTAATCTTCAGAATACCCCAACGCCTAAGCTGACTGTTCCCGGATTGACAATGAACCGTCTGGAAATTGATAACGGGACATCCAAGTTCGATCTATACCTCGAACTGCGCGAGACAGCAGCAGGGATATCTGGCAACTTGGAATATAATACTGACCTATTTAAAGCTGAGATGATCGCTCTGATGGTAGAAAATTTTTCTACTCTATTACAGAGTATTGTCTCTAACCCAGACCAGACAATTTCCAACTTACCCCTGTTAACATTCTCTAGCGATCGGCAAACTAAGCGGATATCCAACGGCAATATAGATATTCGCAGTCTACCAGAGCCGGAAATGGATAGAAGCGATTTGGAAGCAGCATTTGTTGCACCTCGTACTCCGATTGAGTCACAAATGGCTGAAATTTGGAGCAGAGTTCTAGCGATCGCAGAAGTTGGGATTCACGATAATTTCTTTGAGCTTGGTGGTAATTCCCTGCTAGCATCTCAGTTGATTTTTTATGTAAAAGAAACCTTTCAAGTAGATTTACCCCTAAAAAGCTTGTTTGAGAAATCCACTATAGAAGCGCTGGCTCAGGTAATAGAGACAGTGCGTCGAGATGGCGTTTCTACTTTAACCAGTGCGATCGATCTCAAATCTGAGGTAGTACTCGATCCTGCGATCGATGCTCAAGGAAGGACTGTTGCTCAGATCGATGAATTGCGTCATGTTTTTCTCACAGGAGCTACAGGCTTTTTGGGGGCTTTTTTACTTGATGAACTATTACATCAAACTCAAGCAAAAATATACTGCCTGGTACGCTCCCAAAACGAGCATGAAGGGTTGAAAAAGATTCAACAAAACCTAGCAAAATATTCCCTTCATCATCCAAAATTTAGCTCTCATGTGATTGCGATTCCGGGAGACTTAGAACAGCCATACTTGGGTCTTCCTATTGAACAGTTTGAAAAACTGGGTTTGCAAATTGATACTATTTATCACAGTGCAGCTCAAGTCAATTTTGCTAAACCATACTCTGTAATTAAGGCATCCAATGTTCTCGGAACTCAAGAAGTTCTCAGATTAGCTTGTATGGGCAAAATTAAACCAATGCATTACATTTCTACCATTGCTGTTTTTGGTGCAATTAGCCATTTTACAGGACAAAAAGTAGTTTACGAAGATGACAACATCGAGTCTTGTAAAGACTATGTTGCTCTGGATCTTGGCTATGCTCAAACCAAATGGGTAGCTGAAAATCTTGTATGGGTTGCCAAGTCTAGGGGAATACCTGTTAGCGTCTTCAGAACAGGATTTCTCATGGGACATAGCGGTACAGGTATTGCTCATACAAAAGATTCTTTTGTGCCTAGAGTTATTAAAGGATGCATACAGCTTGGTAGTTATCCAGAACTCATAGATCAAAAAGAAGAATTGCTTCCTGTGGATTACGCCAGCAGAGCAATTGTCCATTTATCCAAAAAGCAAGAATCTCTAGGAAAAGCTTTCCATATAGTACCCCCACCAGACGAAAATATTGGACTTATCAAGCTTTTTGAGTTTATTTGTTCTTATGGTTATCAACTAAAGAAGTTACCATATACTCAGTGGAAAGATGAGCTAATTGCAAATTTCAGGCACTCTCAGGAAAATGTTTTACATCCGCTTTTACCGATGATGTCTGAAAAAGTCTATCAAGATTCTTTGACAATCATGGAGTTGTATCAAAATACAGTTGATTATGACTATCAAAATACTCTCAATGGATTGGCAGATTCTGCAATTGTTTGTCCGCCAATGGATATTAAACTCTTTAAGAAATACTTCTCATATTTCGTTAGTAGTGGTTTCTTAAATTCACCACCTTTAAGACAGAAGTAAATGTTCGCGCTATAATTTTCAGCTTAACATCTCCTTCAACTTTCTTCAGTAATTCTGGAGTGCATAGTATGATTTACCTACTATTGAAGAAGACGATGTTTGGCTGGCAGACCAGAATTTTTGTACACTCAAGTTTTTATTTTGTATTGCTGCTGAAAAACGCTACTTTATTATCCAAGAGCATCAAAGTATGCCAAGGTATGCAACTGATGATTTCTGGTTAGCGGGTCAAAGCGATAGTGATACTGTATTTGGTGCCGATGGTGGTCAACTGTTAAAGGCACATCGTGTAAAAGGGGAGCATCTTACTTTTGTAAAAGTGAGATGCTCCCCTCTTTAGTTCTGTATTAGACTCAACACAGAAGCGTTGTATTCTTAACTCCCCAGAGAACCCAAATCAAGACCTTAATATCACGAACAACAAACAGACCAATAATAAACCCAAAAGTAACAGCAAAGCCTGATTGCGTTTTACCCAACTTTTCACAGTTACTGCAAAACTGTTAGTGTAACGCTGCTGTTCCAACTCTAACTTTGTCTCTTCAATATTTTGGTAGAGGGTACAGTCTTTGGCGTAGGGACGTTTAGGAAAATTGCAAGTATCATCAGCGTGATAGGTGCAAGTGTCGCACAGATACCCATCCCCAGCGGCGCGGTGCAATGGAATACCGGGATGACCGTAAGCTTTGAGTGTAGTCCGGCAATAGGGACAACTAATAGCTTGACTATCAACAAGTTGGTGGCAGTGGGGACAAGATACAGTAGCCAAAACCTTTAGCGCAAATAGGTAAACACTTTGATTCTAGCCATTTACAGGGATAATGGGGAAATACATACGTAGTCTGTTAATTTTGAATATGGCTAGCTGTCAAAATTGGTTACTTTATCAGCAGAAGTACTAATTTTATGATGATGTTTTAGATTTTATAAGTGATTTCTATCACTCAACATAATTAAGGCTATGCCATAATCTAGCAAATCTCAGGTTTTGTCCTAAGTCCAATAATTATTTAGAGGTAGAAAAATATTGCCTTTTAATCCTGAGCTATGCCGTAACGAAAGCGAAGTTGAAAGCAAACTCATAGTGCAATATTTGCTACCGCAGCTAGGTTATACTCCTGACACCTGGCATCAAGAGGTTGCCATTGGTAGCATCCGCTTAGATTTTTTAGCATTTGCCGCACAAGTGATTCCCTTTGTCTTAGATGCCAACTCACCGCTAAGTGTTGTCATGGAGGCAAAGCATCCCAAACAAAACTTAAATAATCATGTCCCCCGACTCAGACATTATTTAACCAGCTTGAATGTTAAATATGGATTGCTGACTAACGGCAAAGAGATTAGAATTTATCAAAAATTACAGACTGATATTCAATTAGTATTTCAATGTTCTGGGAAAGAAGTTGAAATTAAGTTAGATAAAATTAAAGATTTAATTAGTAGAGAGAGCCTGAAAGAAGGACAGTTAATAGATAAACCTGAAGTTCAAATAAATAAACATAATTTAAATCTTGAAACAAAGAGGCAACATTCAATGAAAACGATCGCAATCTACCACAATAAAGGTGGTGTAGGAAAAACAACTGTTACCGTTAATTTGGCAGCTGCCTTAAGAAAGAAGGGAAAGAGGGTATTAATAATTGATTTAGATAGCCAAGCTAATACTACATTGGCAACAGGATTAATTAGATTTGATGATGAAGAACTAGATGATTTAAAAGATTGTAATATTAGTCATATTTTGCTATCAGAAGACTCTTTTCCTATAAAAGAGGTTGCTAAAAAATCGCTATTTAGTCAACCAGAAATTGATGTTGTTCCTTCTCACATTAATTTAATGAAGTATGAATCAGAACTTAGTCAACAGCCTGATAGTAAAATGATGTTGATTGGAAAATTAAATGTGATAAAACATGATTATGATATTGTTATACTTGATACACCTCCTGCTATTGATCTGTTTTCTGAAATTGCCTTAATAACAGCTGACTATTTACTTATTCCTTCTGATTTAAAGCCTTTTGCCAACCAAGGGCTACTAAATGTAAAGGAGTTTATTAAGCGAACAGATAAGTTTAGAAAATATATTAGTAAATCACCTATTGAAATACTTGGTGTTCTTCCTTGTAAAATTTCAACCAATGCTAGATTTATTCAATCTACTTTACCAAAACGTATAGAACAGATTACAAAACGCTATGGCTTGAATGTGATGGATAGTGTCATATATGAAAGAGAGGATCTAGCAAAATGCGGCGAACAAGTTAAAATTATAGGCAATATGGAAATACCTGATCCCAGGTCTGTGCTTGATTTTAAACCAAATTCTACTTCTGCTCAAGAAATGGAATTATTAGCAATAGAAGTTTTACAAAAAATAGGAATACCTTAATGAAACTATCTAATTCATTTATAGCTGTAAAAAAAATCTCTTCTCCTGTTCTGCGCTCACAATTCTCAGAAGATAAATTGACGCAGACAGCAGAGTTAATTTTGAAAGTTGAAGGAATTATCAATCCATTAATTCTTCGTATAATTAATGCACAGTCATACGAGGTTGTTGATGGACACTTTGAATACTACGCTGCTGCTAGAGCAAAAGAGATAGATCCTCAAAAGGGTGAGTATATTGGAGCATTCGTTATTGATCCAGATAATGAAGAAGTTCTCCAAAAACAAATTGAATTAATGAGGAAAAGAGAATTTGGTGACAACGAAGTAAAAGAAAAGTTAGAAAGTCTTACTGCTCAGATTACTGAATTAGCTGAATCGGTAAAAAAAATTGAAAATATTTTGAGTACACAAAAGCCGAAACTTGGCAATCAGAAAAAAACTCAGAAAGAAAAATCTGAAAAGTCTGAGTATGACGCTATGACAGTTCCACAGCTTAAAGAGATGGCCAAGCAACAGAAAGTAATCGGTTATTCAAAAATGAATAAGAGTGAACTCATTGCAGCAATAGCTAAATAATTTAAAATCTTAGAATTATTCTTCAGCAGCTTTTGGAAGACTAACTCTTTAGCGATCGCACTGTATCAATAGCCTTAACTTTTGGTACATTCTTTGTGATTACTCAACTAAGATCCAACTCAACTTACCAACCTAGCCCAACTATCCCACAAAATAGGTAGATTTGCCAACCTCTGCACAATATGTCAATCTCTAACTCTGCATTTGTCGCAGTGCATTAAACGCCTTACCTCGCAACCCAACTGGTAACAACGATAAACCTAAACCAGCCCAAGCTTTACCAGTCGAAAAAGACTGTCCCGCTAAAACTAGCTCTCTGCCTTTTTGCGTTTCACCCTTTTCAATTAAACGCAAACCTAATAATAATTGCGTTTCAGTTAAACGATTTTTCCTAACTTTCTCTAATTTTTCAGACTCAAACTTATAATTTTCTAAATACTGAATTTTATCAAATAAATAAGGAATAGCTCGATTAATACCTTGCTGTTCTGCATGGTAGCGATATTCCATCAATAATTCTGGTAAGTAATAGCCCTTTTTTCCAGCCAAAGCCAGACGTACAAATAAATCATTATCCTCACAATTTTGCAGATTTGGCTGCATATATCCTAATTCTTGCAAGGTTTTACGGCGAAATAATGTCGCCCCAACTTGAAAACTTTGCTGAATAAATACGACTTCTAACAAATTATTTACAACACCTGCGGGTAAATTCTTTCTACCCCAGCGATGAGAATTTTCTTGAGTTTTTGCCTCATCGCGCACATTGTTAATATCAATTATCCAATGGTCTGTACCAACAAAATCAATACTAGAGTCTTGAGCAAGAATAGCTGATGTACTTGCGAGAAAATCGGGTGTTAGTCGGTCGTCATCATCAAATTTAATAAAATATTCACCACTGGCAGCATCAAAGCCAGAGCGCATATTATTACTTTTACCAATATTTTGCTGATGACGGATATATTTTATCCGATTATCTGTGTATTGTGACATCAATTCGGGTGTGCGATCGCTAGAACCGTCATCACAAATAATTAGCTCAAAGTCTTGCTCAGACTGATTGAGTACACTGTCAATTGCGAAAGGCAGTAAATTAACTCGATTAAACGTGGGAATGGAAACACTAACTTTAGGCATTTTTGCAAGATGATAGTGGACATTGCTCACTAAACTAAACGCTTAATGAGCAAGGCTGGGCAAAAGCTAGGTGTAGGAAATAGTTTGATTAATTTTATTCCAAACTTTTTTGATAAATCGATTGCTTCTAGCCGCTATGGTAGGTGGCTTTAATCGCTTCGGTTTTTGCTCTGGTTGCTTCAGAAAACGATAGTGCAAAAATTCATTTTTGTAGCGAATATCAACATCTTCACCTTTACACAAGCGAGTAAATCCAATAGCAGAATAGCCCATATAGTGAAGGCGATGAATTGGTTTTAATCCCTGTTGGTTGTAAAGAACATTATCAATGTTCACAAATGGATTTGCATTAGCACAGTTCCCAGTTCTATCTTCACCATTGGGACTGAGTGTAAAGTTAAATAGTGGTCGAGCAATTCTAAAAGTCATGTAACTAAATAAATCTGCGTCACACCACCAAGCGATTTCGTTAATCAATTCTACTTCTTTATCTTCTATCAATCGCTTTTTGAGTATTTTTAATTCTTCAGCGCCTAAAATACCCTTTTTTGAACCAAAAAAACTAGAACAGTGGATTTCTCGTCTGATTTCAGATTCAGGCAAAGACATTTTTTGTTCTAACTTCGGCAAGTCGAAAGCTGCAACTGAAGTTTGTTTTGTGTGTTCCCAGTCATCAAACACAAAGTCGTATTGGTCTAGTTTTTCTAAAACCTTATCCAACTTATTCATTGCCAAACTATCAGCATCATAAAATACAAATCTTTCAAACTCACCATCAAAAGCACACATTTTTCGGATTAAATTATTTTTTTTATTCCATTCGATAGAAGGTTTATTTTTTCGACCATTTCTTGGATAAGCGTTCCAAACTTGAACGGCAAAATCCTCCCATTTTTTGATCGAGCTTTTATTGTCAAACAAGGTGACATTTGGTCGAGAATCTATCTCCTGTTTAACTCGTTTTAAGCGGTCATCATAGGGAATAATACAAATAGGAATATCTGGACTAACATTTACCTCAATGCTGTTTAGCAAAGCTACTAGTTGGTCAAATACCACGTCATTAGCCAGTGTATAAATCCCAAAATTATCCATTGTAATAAATTCTTTTGATTTTTGATTTACTGAGTAAAGCCAATTCTCTGTGAAGCTGCACATCATTTAGACCCCTTCCAACCTTCCCAAACTCGCGGGAAGCGCCGCAGGTAGTGGGGTTATTTCTACACATCTTTATACAGAATTGGTATAACGCGAATAATACGATCGCTATTTTTTGACCGATTATTCTCAAATAATAATATACACATTTTCAACTTGATGCTGAAATAAGCAGGAAGTTATTTTAGTAACTAATAATACTAAATATTACTCAACTACTTAGAAGTGCTTAAAACTCTAGCTGTTAAACAATTGCCTCCTAGAGAATAATCTCAGTAACCCAGCGGTTCCCACACCCCAAGCACCATTAACTAATAAACCTGTGACTATTCCCACAAGTTTCCAGCCGCCTGCGATGGGTTGACCCTTGAGTGGTGCAACTACAAACCAAGCCACTAGCGTCGGAGCAATTGCACCAAAGACTAAAGCTCCTAACCAATAGTTTTTATCGTGTCGAAAACGAGGTGCAATTACTACCAAAATCAGTCCCCAAATCCCTCCCCAGAAAGCATTTGACCAAATTTGCGGGATTCCTAATGGTTGTGTTGGTGCAGTTGAATAAGGGGCGCGAGGTGTAAAATTTACTGCATGTAGCAGCGCTAATACACCTTGATGAAATAGCAAAACAGACACAAAGCCTGCAATAAATCCTAATGCAAATCGAGATAAGGCAGCTTTTTGAGTCATTGCTTATACAAAAAGGTACTTATTTGCAGTTGCAGATGTGACTTTAATGATTGACATTTCCCATTCCCTTTTCTCCATTTTCTTTAGAGCTTGCTTCTGAGAGTTGTCTATGATAGTTTGCTAATTAGTCTAAATACAGTAAGTCTATCGAATTACCGTACTTTATTGAACACTATCGTTGATATAGCCGAAGGAGTGCAGAGTTAAGAGTACTTAAGTACTTTACCAAATATATGACAAGTGGAAAAGCCAATCTTGCCGATTGGGAAGTAGATACTTGATATAAACCTGAATTTTTCAACCTATCGAGAGCATTTCCGATCGACCAAGTGTCTGCTGCGATCGCACTCAAAAAAATCGCCAACGTCAAGGATGGAAAGTAAACTTAGTTTCCTGAACTTAGTAGCGAGGATAGCACCCTACAATGAATATACGTATGCAAACTATTCACAACCGTAAAGTCAAAGGTGGAGGCTAAACGTTGGCACAATTCCAAGCAGAACCTCTGGCTTTATCAAGCTCTCAAAAAAATTGGGTCTTACTCGGTGTCGGACTTGGGGTATTCATGTCTACCCTGGATGTGGGGATCATTAATGTTGCTTTGCCCACATTAGTGCAAGCCTTTGGCACTAGTTTTCCTACCACCCAATGGGCTGTATTGAGTTACCAGTTGGTCAGTTCTGGTTTAGTTTTGGGAGCAACCCGCTTGGGGGATATGTGGGGTAAGAAGTCCCTATACCAAGGGGGACTAGTTCTGTTCACTTTCAGTTCGCTGTTGTGTGGTTTTGCACCTAGTATCGAGTGGTTGATTGGCTTTCGGGCGCTTCAAGGATTAGGTGCTGTGTTCATTTCTGGGCTTGGTTTAGCAATTATCACAGAAGTTTTTCCCTCTTCCGAGCGAGGTCGGGCTGTTGGCATCATCGGTAGTGTAGTGTCACTGGGAATTGCTTTTGGCCCCTCTGCTGGCGGATTGCTCTTAAGCTGGTCAGGCTGGCATAGTATATTCTTCATCAATGTACCCTTGGGGATTATCGCTAGTTTCTTAATAGCTCGTGTAGTGCCACCTTCTGCACGCATTGAGGGCAAACAGAAATTTGACTTTTTGGGAGCCATATTGGCTTTATTGACTCTGGGTAGTTTTGGTTTAGGTATGACGCTAGGACAGAGCCAGGGCTTTGGTAGTACTAATGCATTGGTATTATTAGCGATCGCTACCGTAAGTTTCATTACATTTTTGGTAGTTGAAGCGATTCTAAAGCAGCCACTACTAGAGCTAAAGCTGTTTCGCAATCTTCAGTTGAGTATGGGTTTGCTAAGTGGCTGGTTAGCATTCATTGTTATTGGCGGTTCGCTACTGATCGTCCCTTTCTTTCTAGAGAGCGTCAAGCATTATCCGACAGTAAAAGTAGGGCTGTTACTAGCCGTATCGCCTGTGCTGAGTGGGTTAATTGCTCCACTGGCTGGAATACTTTCAGACCGCTTTGGCGCTCGACTAATCAGTTCAATTGGGCTGGGGTTGATGATTGGCGGCTGTTTGGGGATTAGCACCTTTGATGCTCGAATTACTGAACTAGGCTATGTATCGCGCTATTTTATTTACGGCATTGGATTGGGTTTATTTCAATCGCCCAACAACAGCACTGTTATGGGATCGGTACCGAGAGAGCGGCTAGGGATTGCTTCTGGGCTGTTATCTTTGTCACGTACCTCAGGAAACACCGTAGGAGTTTCTCTAATTGGGGCAGTATTTGGAGCCTTAATCGCTAGTATGTCTGCGGGTGCAGATGTCTCTGTTGCCCCTCCTGATGCGATCGTTGCAGGGTTCCAAGGAACCTTTCGCTTCGCAGCCATAATACTCTGTGGGGCAGCAGTTGCATCCGTTTTGAGGATCGGTAAGAGGTGGGAGGCAGGGGGGTAGGGAGATGAGGGAGACAAGGGGACAAGGGAGACAAGGAGATAAATAAAACTCCTAACTCTTAACTCAGCACTCAGCACTGTTTTGCTCAATGCCCAATTATCAATCACTAAGGAGTTAGATAAATGACAGGTAAATTAGAAGGAAAAGTAGCAATTATCACTGGGGCTTCAGCAGGAATTGGAGAAGCAACTGCGATCGCTTTGGCTTCAGTTGGAGCAACAGTAGTACTCGCTGCTAGGCGTGGCGATCGCATTCAAGCATTAGCAGAACGCATCGAAGCTAATGGTGGCAAGGCATTACCTATTGTCACTGATGTGACTGATGAAACTCAGGTAAATAACTTGGTGGCAAAGGCCAATGCAGAATTGGGAAGGGTTGATATCCTTGTGAATAATGCCGGGATTGCCTTACTGGGCACAATTGAAGCGGGAAATAGCTCAGATTGGCGGCGATCGTTTGACCTCAACGTATTAGGACTGCTATATGCTACTCATGCCGTTTTGCCTTTGTTGAAGGCGCAAAAATCAGGGCATATAGTCAATATCTCCTCAGTGGCTGGCCGGACAGCACGGGCGGGTGTTGGTGTTTACAATGCTACCAAATGGGGTGTTAATGCTCTGTCTGAAGCATTGCGCCAAGAAGTCCACAAAGACAACATCCGCGTCACCATTATTGAACCTGGGTTGGTGGATACGGAAATTGACAGCCAAATTACCGATCCCGTTGCCAAACAACGGATTGAAGAACGGCGCAAGTCAATTCAACCTCTGCAAAGCGAAGACGTTGCTGCTGCGATCGTTTACGCCCTTACGCAACCGCCGCGCGTTAATGTCAACGAAATCCTCATCCGACCAACGGGACAAGAACATTAAAGCTAAAGGGCAGGCTTAACAGTCATGCCCTTTTTTAGATAATTTAGACACAAAAAGGCTTTTCACCCAGTCCCCAGTCCCTTGCTATATTTACTAAATTTTAGAAAGAATCATTTGGGCGGCAGCTTCATCGGTAATCAATCCTGTAATTAACTTGCCATGCAGAGCAGCCAAAATCGCCTCTGCCTTTTTCACACCACCCGCCACTCCAATAATCAGTCGATGAGCGGGTTGTTCGAGCGCTACACTGGCAACCCGGTTGTTTGTCCCTTGTTGCAGCAATACTCCGCGATCGCTGTAAGCCCAACCTGCAATTTCTCCGACTGCTCCTAGTTCAATCAATTCAGCCACCTCATCGTCATTGATGAAGCCATCTTGATGTAAAGGAGCATTCCAGGCAATGTGACTAATTCCGACAAACGTTGCTTTGGCTTGCTCAGCAAGAGTTTTGACGGCGAGAAACGATCGCTGAGTCTGCAAGAGTTCTCGTTCTTCAATGCTAGTCGCCACAACCGGAGTCGGCACTGGGTAAGCTTGAGAACCGACGCGATCGGATAAATGCATAACCACTTCGTGACGACCTGCACGCCCAGAATGAGACATATTCCCAATAATTGAAACAATCTTATGTTGGGGTTGGTTCATTGAGGGTATTTGCTCCACCATTGTTCGCAATGTGCGACCCGATGACAACGCTAGTATGGTCGGCGTTTTAGCCATCAGGTAAGCCTCTAGGTGGGTGGCAGCACATACACCAATTCCGTATAATGTATCACCACTACCTGCGTCAGTTGGTACTACTTCACAAAGTGACAGATCAAAGCGATCGCGTAACGACTCAGCCAAAGCAATGCATTCACTCAAGGGATGATCGAGTCGAAATTTAATCAATTTTTCACTGACTGCCAGTGCCACTAAGCGTTGTGCAGCTTGCCGGGACACATTGAGCTTGGCGGCAATTTCTTCTTGCGTATTGCCGGCGATGTAATAGAGCCAAGCAGCATGTGCAGCCAGGTCTAATTTGCGCGCCCTATGAGGCAAGCCAGCTTTGCTGGCATCGCGCTGCTCTAAAAAAGGTTGTCCCATATACTACCTGCAAAAACTATGTATCTGTCAAAGGTATGATTGCATTTTTTAGAGTATATGCCCAAAGATACAATATTTGCTCAATTGTTTTTAAATTTCTATTATCCCCCAGTAACCTCCAAGTTAAAGCCAGTAATGTAGCTTGCCTCTTCGCTCATCAAAAACGCTACCCCATTCGCTACCTCTTCCAGGCTTCCTAAACGCCGCATTGGTACTGAATTAATCATCTGTTGCTCAACTACTTTGGGATCGGCATCAAAGTACTGCGATCCTACTGCTGCTTGTAATTCGGTTTGCCGCGTCCACATAAAACCAGGGCCAATCAACGCAGGCGAGAGCGCATTCACCCGAATGCCGTAGGGAGCTAAATCTTTCGCTGCCGTCTGAGTAATTCCAATGACAGCAAACTTAGAAGCGGCATAAGCCAACATATTTGGTGGCCCGACCACCCCTGCATAACTCGCCATGTTGACGATCGCACCTCCACCTGCATCACGTAGTTGCTGTGCAGCAGCCTTGAGAATATGAAAAACGCCGACAACATTAATGTTAATCACCTTTTGAAAGTCGTCTTCAGGATATTCGTCAGTCTTGGCAAACACTCCTTGATAACCCGCATTATTAAACACATAGTCGATCCGCCCAAACTGCTTTACAGCATTAGTAAAAGCTTTGACAACATCATCACTAGCTGTAACATCACAGCGAAACGTGCCAACTGGAACGTTGTAACCTTTTAGTTCCCCGGCCACATCTGCCATCTTCGGTTCATTCAAATCTAGCAGGGCTATTCCTGCCCCATTAGCAGCAAAACGGTGTGCAGTTGCCTTGCCAATATCTCCTGCACCGCCAGTAATTAGGATCGTCTTACCTGCAAACTGATAAGTTGCTTTTGCCGTCATAGATTCAACCTCTTATTGAAGAATTGTTGCAAATGACCGTGATGGAAATCAGATTGGTATGATTTCTATTATTGAGCTTTTGCCCCAATTTAGAGCATAAAATCAAAAATTTATTTTGTTCGGTTTTTTACTTTAAAGGAGTTATGCGATGCGTATTCGCCGCTTCGCTAAAGTGCTGGCTGCATTTCTCACTGGAGTAATGCTGGTGCATCTGCTATATGCTTGCTCACCGCGATCCCAAGCCGCAGAGAAAACTAAACTAACGATCGCCACTGTTAATAACGGCGACATGGTGGTGATGCAAGGGCTTTCTCGCAAATTTGAGGAAGCTAATCCTGATATTCAACTCCGGTGGGTTGTGCTGGAAGAAAATGTGTTACGCCAACGCACAACTACAGATGTTGCAAGCCAAGGTGGGCAGTTTGATGTGATGACGATCGGTTCTTATGAAACACCAATCTGGGCTAGGCGGGATTGGTTAAGACCCTTGGATCTAGGCGCAAACTATGACGTAAATGACTTGCTTAAACCCATACGAGAAGGACTTTCCAATAACGGCAAACTCTATGCCGTGCCATTCTATGGGGAAAGTTCCATGCTGTACTACCGAAAAGACTTGTTTGAAAAAGCTGGAATTGCAGTTCCTCAACAGCCAACTTATCCCCAAATGAGAGAATGGGCAAGCAAAATCCACGACCCAGCGCATGGAGTTTATGGAGTTTGCCTGCGCGGAAAACCCGGTTGGGGTGAAAACGTCGCATTTGTTTCCACATTGGTTAATACCTATGGTGGACAGTGGTTTGATATGAAATGGCAACCAACGATCGATACTCCAGCTTGGAAAGAGGCGATCGCTTTTTATGTCGATCTGCTTAATAAATATGGGCCGCCAGGAGCTAGTTCTAATGGATTTAACGAGAATCTGGCGTTATTCTCAACGGGTAAATGTGGTATGTGGGTAGATGCAACCGTTGCTGCGGGTTTATTATCCAATCCCAAAGAATCCCAAGTTTATAACAAAGTTGGCTTTGCCCGTGCGCCAATTGAAAAATATCCCAACGGTTCAAACTGGCTTTGGGCCTGGGCGCTAGCGGTTCCAAAAACCTCAAAATCACCGGAAGCCGCGCAAAAGTTCGTTGCTTGGGCAACATCAAAGGAATACATTCAACTAGTTGCTAAGGAAAATGGCTGGATTGCTGTACCACCAGGGACTCGGACTTCCACTTATGAAAATCCCAACTATCGAAAAGCTGCCCCCTTTGCTGAAATAGTACTGGCAGCAATTCAATCTGCTGATATTACCCGTCCATCTGCACAACCAACTCCTTATAAGGGAGTTCAATATGTGGATATTCCAGAGTTTCAGGCGATCGGTTCTTCTGTCGGGCAAACCCTGGCAGCAGCGTTAACCAATCGGACTTCGGTAGACCAAGCCTTGCAGCGATCGCAGAAATCGACTGAACGTTTCATGAAACACACGGGTTATATCGAATGAAATGGGGCATTGGGCATTGGGCATGGGTAAAAAGAGCCGATGCTCAACTACAAAACATTCAAAATCTAAAATCCAAAATCTAAAATCTAAAATTTCTTTGGGTTATGTCTTCTTCATTAGCGGTAAAACCTCAACACGAAACGCCACCACCCACGAAGCAACGGACTACGCGGCAAGTGTCAACCTTACCTCTGGTTGCGCCTTCGGTCGTTGTCCTACTGCTGTGGATGATTGTGCCTCTGGTGATGACTATATGGTTTTCTTTTCAGCGTTATAACTTGCTGAATCCAGATGCACGTAAATTCATCGGGATTGAAAATTTCACTTTCATCCTCAGTGACTCAGCTTTATGGACATCGATCGCCATCACAATAGTTTTGGTTATTTCTGTTTTAGCAATCACAATTGGTCTGGGGACACTACTAGCAGTATTATTTGACCAAGACTTTTATGGTCGTGGAGTGGCGCGGGTACTAGCAATCTCCCCATTTTTTGTTATGCCCACAGTTAGCGCCCTGATCTGGAAAAATATGCTGATGCATCCAGTGAATGGGTTATTTGCTCAAATTACTAGAGGTTTGGGTTTGGGGGCGATCGATTGGTTTGCCAGCGTTCCCTTGCTTGCCATCATTATTATTGTGTCCTGGGAATGGCTGCCTTTTGCCCTACTGATTTTGTTGACTGCAATTCAGTCACTCGATCGCGACCAGTTAGAAGCTGCGCGAATGGATGGTGCAAATGCGATCGCTCTATTTCGTTTCGTCATGCTACCCCATCTAAGTCGCGCCATTTCCGTGGTTGCCATGATTGAGACAATTTTCTTCTTGACCATCTTTGCCGAAATCTTTGTTACCACAGGCGGCGGGCCGGGACTTGCAACCACTAATCTGGCTTATTACATCTTCTTAAAAGCCTTGTTGGAATTCGATGTGGGCGGTGCTTCAGCCGGTGGATTAATTGCCGTAATCCTTGCCAACATCGTGGCAATCTTTTTAATGCGTAGTGTTGCTCGTAATTTGGATACTTAATGCCAAGTTTCCCAAATAAGGCTACCGAAGCTAACTTTTCTAATTACGAATTACGAATTACAAATTACGAATTAGCATTATGGCACGTAAAACCTCGAAGATTTGGCTATGGACATTACTCGGCTGGCTTGCTGCCTGCATATTGTTTTTTCCAATTTTCTGGATGTTTCTCACCAGTTTCAAAACTGAAGTCGCGGCAGTATCAACTCCCCCTCAGTTGTTTTTCCGCCCGACATTGGAGAATTATATTGCCATCCAAGACCGGGCAAATTATTTTAATTATGCATTTAATAGCGTAGCCATTTCCCTTGGCTCGACTATAGTCGCACTGCTGCTTGCCGTACCTGCCGCCTACGCAATGGCATTTTTCCCAACCAAACGCACCAAGGGCACTTTACTCTGGATGCTGTCCACCAAAATGCTGCCACCTGTTGGTGTGCTAGTACCAATCTACATTTTGTGTCGCAACGCCGGATTGCTGGATACTCACATCGGTTTGATTATTATTTATACCCTGATTAATTTGCCAATCGTCGTTTGGATGATTTACAGCTTCTTCAAAGAAGTTCCCAAAGAAATTCTCGAAGCCGATCGCATGGATGGAGCAACCACACAGCAAGAACTTGTGCATGTGTTGTTGCCATTAGCAGTACCCGGAATTGCATCCACTGCCTTGCTTTCGATTATTTTGTCATGGAACGAAGCATTTTGGAGCTTGAACTTGACAACGGCAGATGCCGCCCCACTTACAGCCTTTATTGCTTCTTTTTCCAGCCCTCAAGGATTATTTTGGGCAAAACTTTCGGCAGCATCAACATTGGCGATCGCACCAATCCTCATCTTTGGTTGGCTGAGTCAACGGCAATTAGTCCGGGGTCTGA
Source organism: Nostoc sp. DedSLP04 (assembly GCF_034530775.1). NCBI lineage: Bacteria > Bacillati > Cyanobacteriota > Cyanophyceae > Nostocales > Nostocaceae > Nostoc > Nostoc sp. DedSLP04. Next base: position 135,812 of record NZ_JAVRCL010000007.1, read on the forward strand.
CTTTTGGTGCTGTGAAGTAGAAGGCAGTGGTTCGGCTTCGCTCACCAACCAAGCAGGTGGTCACTGAGCGTAGTCGAAGTGAGCGTAGTCGAAGTGAGCCAGAAGGGATTGGAACAGTGCGACTCGTTCTTCTTTGCGCGAAACAAAAATTCAACGCATTAATGGAAACATTTTATGTCAACAGTTGCTTTAAGAAATATCCATAAAACCTACGCCGACACAGAGATCATCAAAGGGATCGATCTCGACGTGGGCGATCGCGAATTTGTTGTCTTCGTCGGCCCCTCCGGCTGTGGAAAATCAACCTTACTCCGTATGATTGCTGGATTAGAAGAAATTTCCTCCGGCGATTTACTCATTGATGGACAAAAAGTCAATGATGTGCCACCCGATAAACGTGGTTTAGCAATGGTGTTTCAAACTTATGCCTTATATCCCCACATGACAGTGGCAGAAAATATGGCTTTTAGCCTCCGGCTTGCGGGTATGCAGAAAGCCCAGCGTTATGAAAGGGCGCGTGAAGTCGCTCGTATCCTGCAACTGGAGCCGCTTTTGAACCGGAAGCCCAAAGAATTATCGGGAGGACAACGGCAACGCGTGGCGATCGGTCGTGCTTTGGTGCGTAATCCCAAAGTATTTTTGTTTGATGAGCCACTGTCCAACCTGGATGCTTCATTGCGGGTGCAGATGCGGATTGAGCTTGCCAGTTTACACGACAGCCTGCAAGCCACCATGATTTATGTTACCCACGATCAAGTTGAGGCAATGACCCTTGCCGACAAAATTGTGGTGTTGCAGGGCGGCATCATCGAACAAGTGGGTTCTCCCTTGGAACTGTACCATCATCCCCGCAATCTATTCGTTGCCGGATTTATTGGTTCACCGAAAATGAACTTTATCTCAGTGACAGTTTCAGCCGTCAATGACTCTGGGGCAACAGTTAGACTCCCTGGTGACGCAACCGTAACAATTCCAGTGAAGCCCAAAACCTTGTCAGTTGGGGACAGAGCAACATTAGGAATTCGTCCCGAACATCTGCGGCTCGATCGCAATAACCCAAGCGTGAATGGTGAAGTATTAGTCGTAGAACGATTGGGCGGAGAAACCTTTCTCTACATCAAGATTGCGGGTGGCGAAACCATAGTTGTGCAAACAGACGGGGATAATCCAGCCAACATGCACGATTACGTTCCGATTTACATTAACGGTGAGCTTTGCCATTTGTTCGATCGCGACGGTGAAGCCATCCCCAAAGTTCATCGTCACCACCTAACCCAAAATGAATCCCATGAACAGCAATATCAGCACAGGATCGGCAATCAAGCTGAATGAAGCATCTTTGTCTCATTTAGGCAATAACATTCGCGTACCCAATTACGATCGCCATCAAATCACAAACGGTATTGTCCATATCGGTGTGGGTGGGTTCCATCGCGCACATCAAGCGTTATACCTGGATAATTATTTTCATCAAAATCCCGGTAGTGAATGGGGAATCTGCGGAGTTGGGCTACTGGAATTCGACAAACGAATGCGGGATGCACTGAAATCACAAGATTGTTTGTATACCTTAGTGGAAAGATCCCCAGAAGGCGATCGCGCTCGTGTAATTGGGGCAATTACAAAATATCTGTTTGCCCCAGATAACCGCCAAGCTGTGATTGACACCTTAGCAGATCCCAAATGCCGCATCGTTACCCTCACGATTACCGAAGGAGGCTATTACTATATTGAAGGTAGCGGTGAATTCGATGTCAATCACCCGACAATCCAGTACGATTTGCAGCATCCCGACGAGCCAATTGGAGTATATGGCTTTTTGACAGCAGCCCTCGATCGCCGCCGTCAACAAGGAATAGCACCATTTACTGTTTTGTCCTGCGACAATCTGCAAGGTAACGGTAACATTGCCCGCAAAATGTTGACTGCATTTGCCCAGATGCAGAACCCGGAATTGGGACGTTGGGTTGCCGAACAGGTGTCCTTTCCTAACTGCATGGTCGATCGCATTACCCCCGCCACAACCCCAGCAGATATCAAAATGGTGGCGGAACAGTTTAACATTGATGATGCCTTTCCAGTTGTTGCCGAACCGTTTCTTCAGTGGGTAGTCGAAGACAATTTCAGCGCAGGTAGACCTGATTGGGAATCAGTTGGCGTTCAGATGACGAGTGATGTTCATCCTTACGAGATGATGAAAATCCGGTTGCTCAACGCCAGTCACTTGTTGATTGGCTATCTCGGCTCCTTAGCAGGTTATACATACGTCCATGAAGTTATGGCAGATGCATTAATCCGACAAGCCGTCGATAATTTGATGGCAGAAGTTACGCCCACACTTCAACCCGTACCTGGAATTGATTTAGATAATTACAAAAAAACCTTAATTGAACGCTTTGCCAATCCTAAAATTCGAGATCAACTCCCGCGTCTTTGCCTCAATAGCTCCGCTAAAATGCCAAAATTTGTTTTAGGCTCAGTCCGTGACGCGCTGCATCAAGGAGGGGCAATTGAATACATGAGCCTAACGGTTGCTGCTTGGTTCCGTTACCTCAATGGAAACGATGACCAAGGCAATACTATTCCCATTGATGACCCAATAGCAGGTACTCTAACTCAATTAGCTGATTCCAGTGGTAGCGATGCCAAACCATTGCTTAATTTAACTGAGATTTTTGGCGATTTGTCCCAGTCACCGCTTTTTGTTGAGTCAGTTACGAATCATTTACACAGATTGTATAAGTTTGGAGCGAAAGAAACATTAGTCAAAACTTAACCAAAGAGTGAAAGCTGTGAGCTTTGAAGGTGGAAGTTTCATTTCTGCCTTCTGAATATTAAGAATTTGGAGGGGCAATTGACTGACATCGTAGTTGGCTTAGACTTGGGTACAGGAGGAGTAAGAGCGATCGCAGTTAATCTACAAGGGCAAATTATCGCTCAGTCAACCAGAAGCTATCCCCTGTTAACTCCACAACCTGGTTGGACAGAGCAGAACTCATCGGATTGGGTGGAAGCAAGTTTGGATGCTCTCTTCGATGTCACTCAACAGCTAAACGGACATCAACCGCTCGCCCTCGGTTTGTCTGGACAAATGCATGGTATGGTTCCTCTCGACACCCAAGGTAAAGCCATTAGACCGGCAATTTTATGGAATGACCAGCGCACAGGTAAAGCTGTTGCTGAGATTGAAGCCGCTATTCCTCGTCAAGAGTTGATCCAGCGCACTGGAAATCCGGCAATTACAGGATTTCAACTGCCGAAGCTTTTATGGTTACGGACTGAAGATCCACTTGCATACACTCGGTTATGGCAGATTCTTTTACCAAAAGATTATTTGGGATATGTGCTAACCGGCGAAGCAGTAACGGAACCATCTGATGCGTCTGGTGTCGGCTGTCTGAATCTGGCGAATCGGCAATGGGATACAGATATTCTCCATACTCTTGATATCAATCCAGCGTTGTTTCCTCCGGTAATCGAATCTACAGCGATCGCTGGACAACTCAAATCAGAAATAGCCGCCCGTGTGGGATTACCAGCCGGATTACCTGTGGTCGCAGGTGGAGGTGATAATGCCGCAGCAGCAATCGGTTTGGGCATCTCATCAAGCAACCTGAGCCGGGGTAGTTTGAGTATTGGCACATCAGGAGTTATTTTTGCACCGTGCGATCGCCCAATTCCCGATCCCGAAGGTCGGGTACATTTATTCTGCCATGTGGATGGTGGCTATCATCTGCTGGGAGTGACGCTAGCAGCTGGTGGTTCTCTGCGTTGGTATCGAGATACATTTGCACCGCATATATCTTACACCGAACTGATGGATATGGCAGAGCGATCGCAGCCTGGTGCGCGTGGTGTGCTATTTCTACCCCACCTCGCAGGAGAACGCAGTCCCCACCTCGATCCAGATAGTCGTGGTGCTTTCGTGAATTTGTCATTAGCTCATACACAAGCAGATATAACTCGCGCTGTCCTGGAGGGGGTTGCATTCAGCTTGCGGTCAGCATTGGAGGTAATTAGTGCGATCGCTCCCCTCGATCAACTCTTAGCAACGGGTGGAGGCGCACGTTCTCACCTCTGGTTACAAATTTTGGCAGATGTTTTGCAAACAAAACTCATTGCACCCAAAGCTGAGGAAGGAGCTGCTTACGGAGCAGCTATTTTGGCAATGGTAGGGATTGGTGTTTATCCGAATTTAGAAGCTGCACTCAAGATTTTATCGCAGGATAATAATGTAGTACAGCCGCAGCCAAATCCTTTATATGAAGCAGGATTTAAGCGCTACAAGCTACTTTACGATACATTGAAAGCTGTTCGTTGAGAATTAAATTATCTTAAAGTTAGAGTAAATTACTGAAGATTTACAGAAAAAATAATCTAATTATGTCACTCAGTCGTAGCGACCTCGAAGCCGGAAACATACAGACAAGACTATTAGAAGCATCACACTCTGGAATCAAGCTAACTACCCTGAGCGAAGATGAGTTACAGCGATCGCTCGATGAAACATTACAACAGCAGCCACCAAATTCTGATATTTGGATATTTGCCTACGGTTCGCTGATTTGGAATCCTCTAATCACATACGTCGAGCGCCGTGCTGGGATCGTTTATGGTTGGCATCGGCGCTTCTGTACATGGATGATCCTCGGTCGCGGTACTCCAGATAATCCCGGATTACTCTTAGGACTCGATCGGGGCGGTAGCTGTCGTGGAGTTATTTATCGCATTGCGGCTGCTGATGTCCCATCCGAATTACTGCTGATTTGGCGACGGGAGATGTTGGGTGGTGTCTACATTGCTCGTTGGGTGAAGGTATTTGATGGTACGCAGGAATTCCTAGCGATCGCTTTTGTTGCTAATCGCCAACATCCCAGGTACGCTCATCAAATACCATTAACAACTACTGTTAATAGCATTGCCACCGCATCGGGAAAATTGGGTTCCTGCGCTGATTATCTGATGAAAACAGTGGAGGGATTAATCGCAGAAGGCATTAAAGATAGACAATTACTCTTATTACATAAACAAGTATTGGCAAAACAACAAGCGCTTTTAGTTAGTAGCGATCGCTCTACTTTAGTGCCTATTTCCGGGCAACAGCCATGATGTGAGCGCTCATCCCCAGTATAGAGGGTTCGGTTTCTAACCAACGAATTGCTTCTAAAAGGCGATCGCGGCGACCGACATCATTCCAGTGTTCCTGAAAGTTTTGTAGTAACCAGCCTGCCCCTTCAATCGCTAAAATCTTTTCAGAATGTAAGCCCGCTTCTTTAACCTCTGCTTTGAGTTCTTCTGGATGATGAAAGAAGGTTTTTGTAAAGTAGCGAGGATGGTTGTTTGGGTTGCGGTGTTGACCATCAATCAAATCCTGTTTAACAATCTCTACAAACTCAGGATCGTCTAAATGTCCCCGAAATAATCCATCTAAGGTTGAAGCAAAACGAGAAACTCCCGCAGCAAAAACAAAACCTCCAGTTTTTAAGATCCGATGAGCTTCACGCAAAGCAATAATCCGATCTGTGCGCTCGGTCAGATGATACAAAGGCCCAAGTAACAGAACAGCATCAACGCTATTATCCGCCCGATTGAGTTGCCGAGCATCTCCAACTGCCAAACTAGCTAGAGGATATTCTGGTTGAGCTTGAGACAAATGCCGAGCTTGCTCTATGTGCAAAGGAACCGCATCAATGAGATGGACTTCATAGCCTTGTTGAGCAAGCCAAAAAGAATAAACGCCAGCGCCACCGCCAACATCGAAAATGACTGCGGGAGGAGGCGGTAGGTAACGGTTAATAAGTTCTTGGCTTCGGGCTAATTCCAGCAAACCTGCACCTTTTGATAACCGATCTTGCTCTCGACCACTCGCGTAATGGATTAACGCTTCATCTTCAAGCAGATTGTTTAATTCAGATAAATCAGACATCGTGAATCCCAACTTCAATCAAATCATTATCTTTAAGGTTATATAGCTCCCGCAGTTTCACATCGCAAGCTATCTCAATAATTGTTTTTGGATGATCTCCATTTTCAGTATTATTTTTGTCTGTTCTTAAGATAAAAGCATCTCTGCCAAATATTTTACAGGGAACAATGCTCACAGAAACAGTCTCTCCATACTCTTCCTTTTCCAAACGCATAACATTTTTCGGAAGATGGTAAGGTCGCTCTAACTGAATATTTAAAGTTCCAGGGAAGAATTTCATTCCGGTTTTTCTCAAGTAATATTCTTGGAGTTTCTCAATCCAGTAAGAAAAGTTTCCTAAACCACTAACAACCTTACCTTTTAAGATTCTCATATATCTTTATGTATATAAATAAGCTGGTATTTATATCGGTTGAACTTAAAGAAAAATTCAAAATTCAGAAACAATAATTTGTCTCTAACTCTTTCCCCTCCCTGCTGCCTATTTGTATCAACCTTAAAGTAAAATGGTATTAGAGGAGAGTGGTACTGATACCGCGCACAAAAATATCTACACAAGTTTCGATATAGTCCTCACAGCTATAGTTGCCTTGATTGAATTTTGCACTGCGGCATAGCATTCCAGCCAATAGCATTCCTGTAAACATATCGACAGCCGGAAATGGATCGAGGTCTGCTCGGACAGTGCCTCGTTTCTGACTCGATTGCAGGTAAGCTACCAGTTTTTCCCCTAAGGGCTTGGCAGCTTCTTGAATAACTTGTTTAGCTGCTTCTGGATGACGTTTGGCTTCTCCAATGAAGGTACGAATTAAGTCCTCCTGTGTCTCTAGCATAGTATTGTAGAGATGGGCATACTGTTTTAAATCAATTTTTAAATCCTGTGTCCACGCTTCGGGGTATGCAAGGGCTTCTGTCTGGAGTGCCAAGGCATTTTTCATTACTGCTCCCAGAAGTTGTTCTTTGCTAGCAAAGTGGCGAAATAAAGTCACCTCATTTACACCAGCAACACGAGCTATTTCACGGGTAGTTGCTCCTTGAACACCTAAACTGGCAAATACCTGCAAGGCGGCTTCTATCAAACGTGTACGGGTGAGAGTTGATGAACGGATAGTTTTATGCATTTATGCTGGCAAGTACTTACTTTTATCATAGATTATGTAGAAAAAGTGGTCGTAATTTAGGGAAAATAGTATTGATGCCAACATTTTTAAAGTTATTAAAAATATTTACTTTCTCAAATTGATTTCGGTGCAGTAGCTAATGTTTTACTCATTTTAGTAACTGGAACAAATATCCCACTTCTTAAATAATGAGGTGCTTTTTGGATGACTGTAAATCCCAGTCGTAAATAAAACCCTTCAGCATAAAGGCTAGCGGTTGTAATTACCTTATCTATACCTTGCTCAGTTGCTTCGTCGCAAAAATGTTGAACTAAAGCACGGCCAACCCCTTTACCTTGATATTTAGGATGGACATACAGCCCGATGAGTTCATCAACAATGAAACTAGCAAAACCGATAACACCATCTCCCTCGATCGCAACCCAGAAAGATTCTGCTTTCATACTCTTCAAGATATTTGAACCATCAGGTTTATCGCGGTAATTGCGCCAAGCTAAAAGTTCTTTTTGGGTGTAGAAAGTTGCAGGTAGAGCTTTGATAGCAGCAATATGAATTGCACTCAGCACCCACGCATCTGTTTCTTGGGCAGGTCGAAGAGATATTTCGTTAGCACTCATAGGTTCAGGGCTGGCATTCAGATTACAAGAGAAGGCAGGGGCAGATCGCTTTTAGCGTCTCCCCTTGGGAGAAGGCAGGAGGAAAAAAGTATGAATAAAAACTTTAGTTCTGGGTACATTGCCCAGTTTAAAAAGAAGAATTGTTCTGTAAGCTATGTTACAGCTTCCGTAACACACCGAAAATCGGAAATGGTGCGTTATGTGTTTCACGCTAATACAATCTACCCTATCTTCTAATTATTTGCGCCTAGCTATTTATTAGCAGTTTGCAATTGAGTCACAACTCGCTGGACAATTTGCCGTCTGATTTCCTGAACATTGTGACTTGCATCTATAACGCGAGCAAGTACAGCCGCAGGGGCAGTTTGGGGAGAACCACTGTTAAAGGGTGGTTGGGGATTGTATTCAATCCCTAGTTGAATTGCTTGGGCGAGCGCTTCCCCAAATAACTCAGCAGCTAGAGCCAGCCCAAAATCAATGCCAGCTGTCACACCACCGCTTGTAATTCGATTGCGATCGATGACAATTCTTTGGGCAACTGTCTTCACTCCTAACATCTCAAGTAAATCCAACGATAGCCAGTGAGTAGTGGCGCAATAGCCCTGAAGTAAACCCGCCGCCGCCAGCAGCAGCGAACCAGTGCAGACAGCCGTAACATAGCGGGCTTGTTTCCCTTGGGTTTTGAGAAAGCCGAGGAACTTTTCATCTTCCATTTTGGCATTGATACCTGGGCCTCCTGGCACAAATAACACATCTAAGGCTGGGGCTTGAGCAAAGGTTGTGTCAGGTAGAAAAGTCAGGCCGCAATCGCTTTGAATTGGTTCGAGTGTTTCCGCCAGCAGATATAATTGCGCCTTTGGCAATTTGGCAAAGACTTCGTAGGGGCCCGTAAAATCTAACTGCGTCACATCTGGGAACAATACTATTCCAATGGATAGAGAAGAAATTTGTTCTGTAACAGTCATTATTGATACCCTTGTTCGCAAAAATTCCGATCGATTGCTCCTGCAACTTGCCCAATAGTATAACTCTAGAACTATAAACTACGGTAATTGCATCAACAAAAAGTATAAAAAACTCTAATTATCACTAATTCTATCGACAAACCGTATATTATGGATAAAGCAAAAAAATAACCAACTTCAAAAGACAAATTTTGAATTAATCAAGCAATATCTTGTGATATTTGGCTAATTTTATTGTGTTTATTTTGAATGTCTTCTCAAAGCTTGCTCCCTTAGAGTATTTACCAAGCTAGCAGACATTAGAAAATCAAAAGGAGTGAATGTGATCAACGCCATACAAATTAACGAAAACTTGACAACAACAGGACAAGTCATACCGAAACAGCTTGAGCAAGCTATTCAAGAAGGTTTTAAGTCCGTTCTCAATTTGCGATCGCCTGATGAACTAGGATTTTCTAAGGATGAGCAAAAAGTAGCGGAAGCCTTGGGGCTGTATTATCAAAATGTTCCACTCAAAGTGGATCTCAAAAATTTGAATGAAGAGGTAATTACCAAAATCCTCACGACACTCGAACAAATCCCGAAACCAGCAGTTGTGCATTGTGCCGCCGGGATGCGCTCGACTGGAATTGCGCTGTTGAGTATCGCTATCCAGGAAGGATTAACACCAGAGGAAACTTTAGCAAAAGCAAGAAATCTCGGTTTTGGATTCTTTGAACACGCTGGCGTGAGTCCCCGATTGAAGCAATTATTTGTGGACTACGTTAACAAACACGCGAAGGTAGCTTTACCTGCTAGCTGCTCTTAAATGGATGTTAGTTATTTCTATTGTTATGTCCTAATAGACTAGAAGGCTGCTATACAAATCATTGAAGAAGAATTCAGAATTAAGATGCTCTAGTTCCACAGAATTCAATTCTGTTAGCCGATAGCTAAGGTTTAGCCCATTCTGGCTCCTGACTCCTGAATTCTTTCTTCTTAAAAATTAAAAACTGCTCTTGCTGAAAGTAGACAAGAGCAGTTTTGAATAGCAAAGCCCAAAATCATAATTTAGGCATCTTCAAGTTCAAATTGAGCCACCGTAACAGCATTAAAAGCGAAAGCTAAAACTAATGGCATCGGCGACTGAAACCAAAAGGTAAAAAGAACAGCTAGGATTGTGCCAATTACTGCGGATATTGACCACAATCGTTCTTCAAAAGTCAGCCCTTTTTCGGCTTTAATCAATCTGAGAACATGAACTGGAATTGGCTCCGGCATTACCCCACCCGGAGGAAAAGCCCAGAAGTTATTACGTCGCTCAACAAATAAATCTGTCCAGCCATTTTCTTGGCACCATGCCTCAATCCATTGAAGTGAGTAATGATTCATCATCGGGTTTCGGAGTTCGGTTTGTAGAAGTTGTGTACTTGGTGAATGTAAACTCTTGGAGATTCCTGAAGAACTAACTAATCGTTATAAAATTAACGCTAATTATCGAGCTTTAAGCTTTGTTAAGCAATTGAGACGCATATCATTACGCTCAAATCTTGCTTTCATTAATTAAAAGACTAACAGTTCATGGGGGCTGTTGAATTTAAAATACAACAAACTTTACTTGAAAAATGGGAAGTCAAGAATTGTAAATAACTCCGTGAGTATTACTGCTCAAAAAAACTTTTTATATCTTGAAAATTTAAATCTACGAATGAAGAATTGTAAATAAGTCAACAAGCATAGACTATAGGAAACATTGCTTTATCAGCTAAATTATTCCTTTCGAGTTAGGAATTTCAAGTTTTATCTTTATTAAGAGTCGATAGATTATGCTTTGCGTCTCTATTTTGCTAAAGCTTGTTTGATGTGAGAAACAATTTATACTCAGTCATTGCGATCGCTATTGTATTTAATAAATATTGTTCTGAATATCTAATTTTAGTGCGATCGCAGATTGCCCCTCTCTACCTCAAGTAGCAGGGAGAATTTTGCTAAAGTAAGAAGTTTATGCTCTTTTTGCGTTACAAAATATTAAGCAACGGAAATACACGTTTTCCAAGTCCAGTAGCAAGGCTGCGAGTCTCAATTAGTACAATCCAGTCTTGCTAATATTCAAATGCGGTAATTAAATGCGGGAATTATACACTAAATTGGCTCTCAATATCTTTTGGCGGCAAACACTAGCATTCCTTCTCGGAATTATTATCTGGTGTGTGGCCGATCCAGCAGTGGCAGTAGACTGGACTCATCCACTGTCATTTAGCAATGCAGAGCTATCAAGACGTGATTTTTCTGGACAGAGTTTGCAAGCTGCTGAGTTTTCTAACGCCAATATGGAATTGGCGAACTTTACAAACGCTGACTTACGGGGAGCAGTCATGAGCGCTTCGGTGATGACAAAAGCAAATCTCCACGGAGCAGATTTAACGAATGCAATGGTCGATCAGGTAAACTTGACTAAGGCAGATTTGAGCGATGCAGTTTTCAAAGAAGCTCTTTTGCTCCGCGCCATATTTAATGATGTAAATATAGACGGTGCAGATTTTACAGATGCAATTTTGGATAGAGCGCAAATTAAAGAACTGTGCGAAAAAGCCAGTGGTGTGAATTCCAAAACAGGCGTGCAAACTCGTGATTCTCTAGGATGTCAATGAAGCGTGTTGGTGTAATTGGTGGCGGACAACTAGCCTGGATGATGGCGGATGCAGCACAGAAGCTAGGAGTAGAATTAATAGTACAAACTCCAAGCGTTCACGACCCGGCCGTGTCAATCGCTCAGGAAACTGTTTTTGCGCCAGTTGATGATGCAAATGCTACGGAAATATTAGCTCAAAAATGCGATGTTATCACTTTTGAAAACGAATTTGTTAACCTGCAAGCTTTATCCGGTTTAGCACAGCAAGGCGTTTGTTTTCGTCCCAGATTAGAAGCTTTAACTCCTCTTTTAGATAAATATCATCAGCGTTGCTATTTACGCGACTTAGGCTTACCAGTTCCTCAATTTTTCGCCCTTGACGAGGTAGAAAATCTCAAATCAAAAATAGAATATCTAGGTTTTCCAGTAGTTTTGAAATCCCGCCGTCATGGTTATGACGGTCAAGGTACTTTCATAATTCAGGATTTTGCTGCTTTAGAACAAAAGCTAAGTCATGAAACCACAACAAAGACTTTAAATCAATCGCTATTCTTGTTAGAAGAATTTGTTCCTTTTGAAAGAGAACTAGCAATAATTGCAGCTCGTTCTGTGGAGGGAGAAATTGTCACTTACCCAGTAGTGGAAACCCAACAAGAACAACAAGTGTGTCGGCGGGTGATTGCGCCAGCAGAGATTACGTCCAATCAAGTAGCAGAAATCCAAGCGATCGCACATACTCTATTAAATAGCTTAGAAGTAGTGGGAATTTTTGGAATTGAGCTATTTCTCAGGGCTGATGGCAAAGTACTGGTAAATGAAATTGCACCCCGCACCCACAATTCTGGGCATTTTTCTCTTGATGCTTGTGAAACTTCTCAGTTTGAGCAACACCTGAGAGCAGTTTGTGGTCTACCTTTGGGGAATCCGACTTTGCAGTGCGCGGGTGCTGTAATGGTTAACCTACTGGGGTATGAAAATTCTCACAGCGACTACCAAAGCCAGCGTCAACAAATAGCAGAAATTCCCCAGGCGCACGTTCACTGGTATGGGAAGACAGAATCACGTCCTGGGCGGAAGTTGGGACATGTCACTGTTTTGCTGGATAATCAGAATCGAGAGTCGGCAAGTGCATACGCCAATAACATCGCCCACAACATAGAATCTATCTGGTATCCCAGGTAAATAGATCGGAAAGTTTCGATATTGAACACACAACATCTTTTGAAAAGCTATAATGAGTGAGTTGCACTACGACGTTGGTGACTGCCATCAAGTTTTTTGATCTATGCCTTTAATGACAAGGGAGTCAACTGTTCTCGTGGCAGTATACCGGGCATGTACCCGGAAACTTTAAACGAGGAATTTAGGTTCCCACCTGGATAAACCCAGGTCATAAACTTAGGTAAAACGGCGTCGCGGTGAACTTAAAATTATTAGCTCCCAAAGTCAGTTAGAATTTGGGAGCTTTAATTATTTCAATCAATTTAAAATAAGCGAACTGACAGTAAAGATTGCCATATTTTTGGGAAACCTAGATACTGAGGTCTCAAGAATTAAGCCCTATGGTCAGCATTCCCGGATATCAAGTTAGCAAAGAACTTTACAACGGTTCTCGAACCTTGGTTTATCGCGCTAATCGAGAAACTGACCAAAAATCTGTGGTGATTAAGCTGATGAAAACTGCTTATCCCAGCTTCAGTGAATTGGTACAGTTTCGCAACCAGTTCACCATTGCCAAAAATTTGAATCTACCTGGAATCATCCAAACCTATAGTCTGGAACCCTATCAGAATGGCTATGTGTTAGTGATGGAAGACTTTAGGGGAATTTCTCTAAAGCAGTGGCAAGGTAGAGGAGAGAATAGGAGAATAGGGGAAACACCACAAGCTCTGATTGAGTTTTTACAAGTAGCGATCGCACTGTGCAATACATTAGATATTCTAATTCGTCATCGGGTCATTCACAAAGATATTAAACCCGCCAATATTTTAATTAATCCAGAAACTAAAGAAGTTAAGTTAATTGACTTTAGTATTGCATCTTTATTACCACGAGAAACTCAAAGCCTCATGAGTCCTAATGTATTAGAAGGGACACTTGGCTATTTGTCTCCAGAGCAAACTGGAAGGATGAATCGGGGGATTGATTACCGTACTGATTTTTATTCTCTGGGTGTAACTTTTTACGAATTACTAACAGGGCAATTACCATTTCAATCACACGAACCAATGGAATTGGTACATTGTCATATTGCCAAACTTCCGCCTTTAGTACATGAAATTAATCCGCAAATTGCGCCTGTACTCTCATCGATTGTTAGCAAACTGATGGCGAAAAATGCCGAAGACCGTTATCAGAGCGCATTTGGGCTGAAATATGATTTAGAAAATTGTTTAGCTCAACTCAAGGAAACGGGTAAGATTGTAAGTTTCCCAGTTGCTCAACGGGATGTGTGCGATCGCTTTATTATCCCAGAAAAACTCTATGGGCGCGAGCATGAAGTTGAAACTCTGCTCAAAGCCTTTGAACGCGTTAGCAACAACCAAACAGAACTAATGCTGGTGGCTGGTTTTTCTGGTATTGGTAAAACTGCTTTAGTTAACGAGGTTCACAAACCTATTGTCCGGCAACGGGGCTACTTCATCAAAGGCAAATTTGACCAATTTAATCGGAATATTCCCTTTTCCGCTTTCGTGCAGGCATTTCGAGACTTAATGGGACAATTACTGAGTGAAAGTGATGTCCAATTGTCAACTTGGAAAAATAAAATTTTACAAGTGCTGAGGGATGAGGGGCAAGTCATTCTTGAGGTAGTTCCTGAACTAGAACAAATTATTGGTCAACAACCACCTGCAACGGAACTTTCACAGAGTGCAGCCCAGAATCGCTTCAATTTACTCTTTCAAAAGTTCATTCAGGTATTCACCACAAAAGAACATCCATTAGTAATTTTTCTTGATGATTTGCAGTGGGCTGATTCTGCATCGCTAAAATTGATGCAGTTGTTGATGAGCGAGTTAGGAAGTGGAGCTTTACTTTTAATTGGCGCTTATCGAGACAATGAAGTATCTACCGCACATCAGTTGATGTTGACTTTAGCGGAGATTCGCAAAGTCAATGCGACAATTCACAGCATTACTTTAGCCCCGTTAAGTAAAACGAGTTTAAATCAATTGGTAGTTGATACCTTGAGTTGTTCGAGTAAAACTGCCCAACCACTAACGCAACTCGTCTATCAAAAAACTCAAGGAAATCCATTTTTTGCAACGCACTTTCTCAAAGTATTATATGAAGATGGGCTGATTACTTTTAATTTTGCTCAAGGTTACTGGCAATGTGATATTGCGGCTGTGAAAGCACTTGCTCTTACCGATGATGTTGTAGAATTCGTAGCGCTACAGTTGCAAAAGTTGCCAGATGCAACGCAAAATGTGTTGAAATTAGCCGCGTGTATTGGCAACTCTTTTGATTTGCTAACATTAGCAATTGTTTCTGAACAATCAGAAACCGAAACGGCAGCATCTTTATGGAAAGCTTTGCAAGAAGGGTTAGTTTTACCTACTAGTGAAGTTTATAAATTTTTTCAAGATAATGAACATAATTCTGACTCAAACCCCTTAAACTCTAATTTCCAAATCCCCACCTATAAATTTTTACACGATCGCGTGCAGCAAGCGGCTTACTCTCTAATTCCAGATGAAGAGAAACAATTTACCCATCTTAAAATTGGTCAATTACTCTTGCAAAATACCTCTGAGTCTCAGCAAGAGGAGCGAATTTTCGAGATTGTCAGTCAGTTAAATCGAGGAATACTGCTAATTACCCAACCGACTGAACGTCAACAATTAGCTCAGTTAAATCTCAATGCTGGTCGAAAAGCAAAAGAAGCTACCGCTTATGGTGCAGCAATTCATTACTTGTATTCTGGAATGCAGCTGCTACCGATTAATAGTTGGGAAATCGCCTACGAATTGACTCGAAATTTATACGAAGAAGCTGCCGAAGCTACCTTTCTCAACAATGAATTTGAGCAGATGGAATCTCTGATTCAGGTTGTCATCGAACAAACAACTACCTTACTAGATAGAGTGAAAGTTTATGAAGTGCAACTCCAAGCTTATCAGGTGCAGGGTCAACCATTGCAAGCGATCGCAACTGGATGCGAACTTCTCGCTCAACTTGGGGTAACATTACCTGAATCAGTAACACCTCTAGACATTCAGCAATATGTAGTAAACACGCTCTCCACCTTGGCAGCCAGAAGTATTGAGGGCTTAGTTGATTTGCCATTGATGGACGATTCCAAAGCTTTGGTTGCTTTGCGGATTATGGCTAGTATTGCTCCCGCCATCCACCAGACTTCTTCCTATCTGTTACCAATTATTGCTTGCGAAGAGGTGAATTTATCTCTTAAATACGGCAATGCACCACTCTCAGCACCAGGATATGCAGATTTTGGAATTGTACTTAATATTTGTAACCAACTCGAGTCAGGGTACGAATTTGGCCAGCTAGCTTTAATACTTGTGGATAGATTTCAAGCAAAATCTGTTCAAAGTATGACTCTATTTAAGGTGGGTGCATTGAGTCAATTTAATAAACAACATGTTCGCACCTCAATTAGTTTATTACAGGAATCCCATAGTCTTGGATTAGAAACAGGCGATTTGTTTCATGTATTGGCATCGATGATTTTCAAGTTATTCTATGTCTATTTAAGTGGCACAGAAGTTTTGGAAATTCTCTTAGCAGATATCAAAGCCTACGAGTCTAATTTTGCCCAAAATCAGCGCTTATTAAATTGGTCGAATATAATTTGTCAAAGCATTAATAATTTAACCGAATCTAGCGCTCGCACAGAGCGCTTCATTGGTGAAGATGATCGAGATGAACAACTATTATCTGCGCTCATTAAAGAAAATGACGAATTAACACTCCATGTATTTTTCTTAAGTAACTTAAAACTAAGTTATTTGTTTGAGAATTTTCCGGCGGCAGTTGAAAATGGAAACCAGGGAGAGCAATACCTCAACGGTGGCGCAGGAATGCTATCTGTGCCTGTTTTCTACTATTACGATTCTCTGTCTCGTCTGGCTGTCTATCCAACGGCTGAACCATCTCAACAAGAACAATTACTCTTAAAGGTTGGTGAAAATCAGGAAAAATTGCAGTTTCGAGCCAACTTCGCACCGATGAATTTTCAGCACAAATTTGATTTGGTGGAAGCAGAACGCCATCGGGTTTTAGGCGAAAAAATAGCAGCAATAGAATTGTACGATCGCGCCATAACTCTAGCGAAAGAAAACCAATATATCCAAGAAGAAGCCTTGAGCAATGAACTAGCTGCCAAGTTCTACCTCAATTGGGGCAAAGAAAAAATTGCCCAAGCTTATATGCAAGAAGCTTATTACTGCTATGCTCGTTGGGGCGCTAAAGCCAAAACTGAGGATTTAGAAAAACGCTATCCTCAACTTCTGGCTCCCATCTTACAAGGGCAGTATCATCGCTTTCAACACAGTTCAACCGTCGATGCATCATCATTTCCTCATCAAACCATCCACACAAACCTTTCTAGCAGCAGTATTTCGGAAGCACTCGATTTTGCCACCATCTTTAAAGCCGCACAAGTTCTCTCCAGTGAAATTCAATTAGAGCAGTTGCTCACTACCCTTTTGCAAGTAGTGATGGAAAATGCCGGCGCACAAAAAGCTGCTCTGCTTGTACTTCAACAGGACAACTTGGTGGTTGAAGCTGTAGCTACCATCAATGAAGGAGTGGCTCTGGTATCTATACCATTATCAACCAGTGAAGGCATTCCGATTACACTGGTGAACTATGTCAAACGCAGCTTAAAAACTGTTGTACTGGATGATGCGACAGCACAAACTGATTTTATCGCCGACTCATATTTTATGCAGCAACAACCTAAGAGTGTGTTGTGTACGCCGATGTTAAATCAAGGTAAACTCATCGGGCTGCTATATTTAGAAAATCCGTTGACAATTGGTGCATTTACGAGCGATCGCACCGAAGTTATCCAACTGTTATGCGCTCAAGCTGCCATCTCTCTAGAAAATGCCCGTCTTTATCAAGAATCTCAAAATTATGCCCAAGAGTTAGAGCGATCGCTACAAGAACTTGAGCATACCCAACTACAAATGGTGCAAAATGAAAAAATGGCAACCTTGGGTAATTTGGTTGCTGGGGTGGCACATGAAATTAATAATCCGATTGGATTTCTTAAAGGCAGTGTTAACAATGCCGAAGAGTATATTCAAGACTTACTCGCTCATATCCAATGCTACCAACAACATCATCCCAATCCGGCGATCGCAGTCATTGAGCACGGCGAAGAAATTGACCTAGAATTCCTGACTGAGGACTTACCAAAGTTAGTAGACTCGATGAAGGTGGCTTCAGAAAGGATCAAAGATATTAGCATCAGTCTCCGCACCTTCTCCAGAGCCGATACAACTGAAAAAGTTGCTTGTAACCTCCATGAAGGGATTGAGAGTACGCTGTTGATTTTGAAGTATCGCCTCAAAGCTAACGAAAAACGCCCAGCGATCGAAGTCATCACCGAATATGGAAAATTACTGCCTGTAAAGTGCTTTTTAGGACAGTTAAATCAAGTATTTATGAACATCCTCGCTAACGCAATCGATGCCTTAGATACTTACTGCGAGGGGCTTTCTTTTGCTCAAGCCCAAGCAAATCATCACCAAATACTGATTCACACCGAAGTATCCAGTGAGCAAAATATGGTGGTAATTCGCATCAAAGATAACGGTCAGGGGATGCCAGAGGAGATTAGATCGCGGATATTTGACCACCTATTTACAACCAAAGAGGTTGGGAAAGGAACAGGATTGGGACTCGCGATCGCTCGTCAAATTGTCGAAGAAACCCATGATGGGCGGTTGAGTTGCAATTCTGTGCTTGGCGAAGGAACAGAATTTGTCATTGAGATTCCAGTATTTTAAAGAATTTGCGATTTTCTTCGCAATGCATAACGCTTCTAATTTTTCGGTAATGTGGAGAACAGGAATAGCATAATTCTACTAAATCTGTATACCTTGATTCTAAATGAGGTAGCGTTCAGAGTTAAAATTACACAATTGCGTTAAATTGTGGTTAAAACTACAAAAAATTGTTAAAACAACTAACTAATACCGTATTTCCAGCCTCGATCTTCCGACTAGAGAGTGGTTTAACTTTTATTCATCAAGAAATTCCCACTACTCCTGTAGTTGTGGCGGATGTTTGGGTGCGTGCTGGAGCCAGCTTAGAGCCAAAACCGTGGTTTGGCATGGCGCACTTTTTAGAACACATGATTTTTAAAGGTACGGCGACGCTACCCCCTGGAATGTTCGATTCCAAAGTTGAAAACCGGGGTGGCATCAGTAATGCAGCGACAAGCTATGATTATGCTCATTATTCACTCACCACAGCTGCCCCTTATTTAAAAGATACTCTGCCCTACTTGGGAGAACTACTACTCAATGCGGCAATTCCAGAAGATGAATTTAGCCGAGAACGAGACGTGGTGCTAGAAGAAATTCGCTCTTGTCAAGACGATTCCGACTGGATAGGATTTCAAGCACTAATTCAAAGCATCTATCCGCATCACCCTTACGGACGTTCGGTACTGGGTACTGAGCAAGAACTGATGCAGCAATCGCCAGAAGCAATGCGCTGTTTTCACCGCACTCACTATCAGCCGGAAAATATGACGGTGGTAATTGCTGGGGGTATAGCCCAGCAACCAGCTTGGGAAATGGTAAATCATTCATTTTCTGATTTTGCCGAACGCTCAAATTGTCCGCAGTTTGAGAAAGTGACAAAGCCAGCGATCGCCGGAATTCATCGTCAAGAATTGTGTTTACCACGGATAGAGCAAGCGCGATTGTTGATGGCGTGGCTGGTACCCGGAGTAGAAGATATCCGTACTAGCTATGCTTTAGATTTTTTGTCAGTGTTATTGGCAGAAGGACGGACTTCGCGTTTAGTGCGTGATTTACGAGAAGATTTGCAATTGGTACAGGGAATTTGCAGTAGTTTTTCTCTACAACGAGAATCGAGTTTATTTACAATTACTGCTTGGTTAGAACCAGAAAATCTGGAGGAAGTTGAGTCTTTAATTTGCGCTCATTTGGATGATTTGCAGACTAAAGGAATTAGCGAACAAGAACTTGCTCGTACACGCAGGTTGCTATGTAACGAGTATGCGTTTTCTACCGAAACGCCAAATCAACTTACAGGGCTTTATGGATATTACAATACCATTGCCCAAGCTGAATTAGCAGTGACATATCCCCAGCAGATTCAGTCTTTTGATGCCCAAGAATTGCAAAAATTAGCTAAACAGTATCTCTCGCCAGAGAATTACGCGGTTACTGTACTTAAACCGTGTTAGTCATTAGTTATTAGTTATTAGTCATTAGCAAAAGACGAATGGCAAATGACTAATGACTAATGACAAAGGACAAAGGACAAAGGACAAATGACAAAGGACAAATGATAAATGACAACCTTGCTGCAAAAATCGCCCATCCATCGCACTGTATTGAACAATGGCCTTGTCGTGCTGGTGGCAGAAAATCCGGCTGCGGACATTATTGCAGCGCGAATCTTTGTGCGTGCCGGTAGTTGTAACGAAAACCGGGAACAAGCAGGGTTAGCACATTTGTTATCAGCAGTGATGACAAAGGGATGTGATGGACTTTCTAGCTTAGAAATTGCAGAAAAAGTTGAGTCTGTAGGGGCGAGTTTGAGTGCGGATGCTGGCACTGATTATTTTTTACTATCGTTCAAAACGGTAACATCCGATTTTGGGGAAATTTTAACATTGGCAGGACGGATTT
This sequence comes from Nostoc sp. DedSLP04, assembly GCF_034530775.1. Classification (NCBI taxonomy): domain Bacteria; kingdom Bacillati; phylum Cyanobacteriota; class Cyanophyceae; order Nostocales; family Nostocaceae; genus Nostoc; species Nostoc sp. DedSLP04. The sequence continues at coordinate 155,916 of NZ_JAVRCL010000007.1, forward strand.
TGCGATCGCCTACTTTTCCTGAAACTCAAGTGGAACTAGAACGGCGTTTAGCACTCCAAGATATTCGTTCTCAAAAAGAGCAACCGTTCAATGTCGCTTTTGAACAAATGCGACAGGTAATATACCAAAATCATCCATACTCCATGTCAGTGCTGGGAGATGAATCCACCATGAGCCGCTTAACTCGTGCAGATTTAGTGGAATATCACCAGACTTATTTTCGTCCAGATAATATAGTAATTAGTATTGCTGGTAGAGTCACACCCACAGATGCAGTAGCATTGGTGGAAGAAGTTTTTGCTGATTGGCAAGCGCCAGCCCAAGCACTACCAATACTGAATTTACCTGAGATTAAGGTAGAACCGCAGGTAAGGGTTAAGCCAGTACAGACACAACAATCAATTCTGATGCTCGGTTATTTAGGAACATCGGTGAGTTCTGTTGATTACGCCGCCTTGAAGTTGCTATGTACCTACTTAGGAAATGGGCTTTCTAGTCGCTTGTTTGTCGAATTGCGGGAAAAACGTGGTTTAGCTTACGAAGTATCCGCCTTTTACTCCACAAGACTATTTCCAGCGTCGTTTATGGTTTACATGGGTACGGCACCAGAAAATACCAGCATTGCTCTAGAAGGACTGCGTACAGAAGTAGATTTATTATGTACTACCGAAGTATCCGAAAGCGCACTCCAAGCTGCTAAAAATAAGATCCTGGGGCAATACGCCTTGGGTAAACAAACCAACGGACAAATTGCTCAGATATACGGTTGGTATGAAATTTTGGGCTTAGGAATTGATTTTGACAGCAAGTTCCAAGAATTGATTGCGGCGGTGAGTACCAAAGATGCGATCGCTTCAGCTTGTAAATATTTAAAAGAGCCTTACTTGTCTTTAGTTGGTCAAGAAGAAGCAATTAATCGAGCGATCGCGAACTGAGAATCTGCCGCAACGACGCCCGTCGGAGATATTGTAAAATGCAGCAGCTGTTTTTTAGACCAAGCGGCTGTACCATTAGCATGAGAATATTCTGGGAGTGAATTCCATGCAAAGCAGCCTGACAGCAAGTATTTTGAGTTACTTAAAATTACTAGACCCAACTGTAAATCGCTGTAGAATGGAAAAACGGCAAAAAGATTGGTGGCCAAAGAGGTCTAAATCTTTATCAGCCATTAAAATACTCTTGTTTTCTGCTACGCCTCTGCTTATTACCTCAACGGCTGTAGTATCAATCGCAGCCCCACAAAAAATTGCCCAAGTAAATCCTGGAAATAGCATCAACCGCCCTAGCCTCAAAGTTGGCAGTCAAGGCGAACGTGTAGCTGAACTTCAGGCAGCTCTGAAACTTTTGGGTTTTTATTCTGGTGCAGTAGATGGTATTTATAGTGAAAATACAGCTAGTGCTGTTTCCCGATTTAAACAAGCAGCTGGCTTGAATCCAAATGGCGTTGTTGATGCCAGCACTTGGCAACGACTTTTTCCTAATCAACCAGTAGTAGCATCAACCGCCCCTTCATCCCAGCCAAGATTTAACTCAGCTACAAATTTTCCTGTTCCAACCCAGGCTAGTAACCTCACCAACGTTGGAAATCCCAACCCTAACCCTCCCAGACAAGCTGTAACACAAGTTCCGACTAGACCAGAACCAAAACCTACTACCCCAAAAAAAGCTGTAACCCAGGTTACGAACAACCCTGAGCCAAGACCTGCTACTCCCAGAAAAACTACAACTTCTAGCACAAAGAAACCGCCGAAGCGTACTACATCAACTACTAGAACTCAGTCAAACACAACTACAAAACGAACTCCTGGTATTCAATACACCTCAGAAGGATTGCCAATTTTGCGTATAGGATTACGTGGTTCTGAAGTTGTTAAGTTGCAACAACAACTGAAAAAGCTTGGTTTCTTGAAAGGTGATGCCGATGGAGACTTTGGCGAGACAACCGAAGCAGCAGTGAAAGCTGCACAAAAACGCTATGGTTTAGAACCTGACGGCGTAGTTGGTGGCTCTACCTGGGAGGTTCTTTTGCGGCGTTAAGTATGGTATGAGCATAGCCAGCATCTCCTTTGCGTGTAAGCAAAAACGCTGATAAAATGCTCCGAAGTTCTGAGAAGCTATTTCTTTTTTGGAAATCCCCAAGTTACAGAGGTTTTTCAACTTCAATAAACCTCTGTAGGGGTTTTGCGCTTCACAGCATTTTTTATGAATTTAACTAAATCATTGTAAGTTCCCCACTTAAATTGTATTCAGGTCGGTGTGGGTAGTTCACTGCGGTACATCCTGCAATACGATAAAGATATACCGATTAGAAGTATCTCTCTTGCCAGCACTGAAAAATTACATTGATTTTAGGCTGATAAAAGATGATGGCAACTTTAGGAGTCAAGCACAACAACACTCGATCGTGTTACAAATCACAACTGGCAATAGTGAAATTAATTAAACTTACTGCTAAATCCTCTAAAAAAACTTATGCAACACTTTTTATTAACTTGGCTCGGTACTGCGGTGGCGTTATTCATTACAGCTAATATTGTTCCAGGATTCTTTATCAAGAATTTTGTGACTGCCTTAATCGCTGCCTTTGTAATTGGTTTGGTTAATGCATTTATTAGACCAATTTTACAGATTTTGACGTTTCCAATTACCTTGCTCACCTTTGGTTTATTTACATTGGTGATTAATGCTTTAGCCCTTTGGCTGGCAAGTGTCCTAACTCCTGGTTCTGGTTTTGAGATTCAGGGTTTTTTACCTGCTTTGTTAGGTTCAATTGTACTAGCAATTGTTTCTAGTATCATTAACTATTTTTTGAGAGTTGTTGACTAGAAAATTAAGGAACTTTTGTAATACTAATAATATTTAAAGCTTGGGCAACAGCAAGAGTTACCGCTCCTGGTTGCCCTTGTATTTGGAAAATTCGTTTAGAAACTAAAAACTTCACTCGCAATTCTTCTATGTTTGTAAAGGGGAAAATAGTCAAAGATGTAAGTTGAGAAGCTGCAAGAATAGCAGCTGCCTCTGCTACGCTAGGTGTACCTACTTTATCGTCGGTAATTGTGGCAGGATTGGGGACACAGACAGAGCGAAGTATTTCCGCAGAAAAGGTTTTTAGGGGCAAATTGCGGAGGCGACAAAGTTTGACTAAGCCAACTTCCGAGGCTTTAGTGTCAATGGTAGCAATACCTGCGATCGCACTTGGAAAAAGTTGATTTTCTCGAAACACTTGCTCAATTGCCCAATCGATCAACTCCCATGATGTTCCCCGTTTACAACCGATTCCTACCCATAAAACCTGTTGTATTTGCTGTATTTCCTTACTCAGGCTGTTAGGGTTTGACATGATTGGGTTTACTCCAACAGCCAACCAAATAAATCTCCTACTGTCAGCCTCAACTCACTTGCAAAATCTGGCACAGCGAGTAAAGCTTCTTGTTCATCCAACATGACTGGCTGTTGATTGCGAATGTATACAAATACCGTTTGTTCTTCTGGATCGATCAGCCAACCCATTTGTGTTTCATAATTCAGGCAATGTAAAATATTTTTTGTAACTTTTGTTTGCCTTTGGTCAGGCGATAGAATCTCAATAGTCCAATCGGGAGCTGCTTGGAATACGTTGGCAACTTCACCATTTTGATCGCGGGGAATTCTTTGCCAAGTAAACACAGATATATCTGGCACTATTGACCTTCCACCAAAAGTACACCGCAGTTCTGGAAAAGCGCGAGCAATTCGCTTGGGCTTCACTATTGAGCTGATGGTGCTAATCATTTCACCTCGAATTGTACTGTGCTTTCCCTGTGGCATAGGTTTTTGAATAATTTGGCCATCGATGTATTCACTAGCGGGCTTCGTTTCTGGTAACATTAGAAACTCTGCCAAAGTTATGTTTTTAGATGGTGTCCGTACCATAAGCGATCGCCTCCAGTCCAGCAATTCTAATTAAAAAACCGCAAAGTACACAAAGAAGCTTTAACTTAACTCTTACTCTGCGTACCTTTGCGCTACCTCAGCGTAACTTTGCGTTAAAAAAAATATTACATCCTCTCCAATACCTGAATTCCCAATAAAGATAATCCCAACTTCAGAGTTCTAGCAGTCAAATCACACAGAATCAAGCGAGATGTGCGCTGCGGTTCTTCCGCTTGTAGTATAGGACAGCGATCGTAAAATTGGTTAAACTTTTGACTCAGTTCAAACAAATACTCACATAAACGATTGGGCAACAAATCTTGCTCTACACTACTAATAACTTCATCCAGTTGAAGTAAATATTTTGCCAGCGCTAATTCTGTTTCATGCTGCAACAAAACAGCATTATTTTCCAACTCTTTAAAGTTAATATCACCCTTGCGGCTAATCCCATAAATTCGTGCATAAACATACAGCATATAGGGCGCAGTATTACCTTTGAGATCCAGCATTTTGTCGTAGCTGAAGATGTAGTTACTGGTGCGATTTTGGCTTAAGTCTGCATACTTAACTGCGCTAATTCCAACTACCCTAGCAACTTCATTAATAAATTCTTCAGTTTCAATACGTTCTTCTTTTTGTAATCTAGTTTTTAGGTCAGCATGGGCACGAGAAACAGCTTCATCTAATAAATCCCGTAACCGCACAGTATCCCCAGAACGAGTTTTGAATTTCTTACCATCTTCTCCTAACACTAACCCAAAGGGAACATGGACTAATTCCACATCATCAGGAATCCATCCGGCTTTGCGTGCGACTTGGAAAACTTGAGCAAAGTGGTTTGCTTGTCCAGCATCTGTTACATAAATTATCCGCTTTGCTTTATCCTGCTGAATCCGGTAGCAGAGGGATGCTAAATCAGTTGTGGCGTAGTTATAGCCGCCATCTGATTTCTGGATAATTAAAGGCAAAGGTTCACCTTCTCTATTTTTAAAGCCTTCCAAGAAAACACATTTTGCCCCTTGGTTTTCTACCAGTAATCCAGATTTTTCTAAATCTTCCACAACTCCTGGTAATAAAGGATTGTAGAAAGATTCGCCTCGTTCAGTTAACTTGATATCCAGCAACTCATAAATTATTTGAAACTCGGAGCGCGACTGTTCGCACAATAGTTTCCAAGCATGGAGTGTATCTTCTGCACCTGCTTGTAATCTGACAACTTCTTGGCGTGCTGTTTCTTGAAAAGCTTCATCTGTATCAAACCGCAATTTGGCTTTGCGATAAAAAGAGACTAAATCACCAATATCTAAAGCATTAGCGGTGGTAAGCGCGTCTGGGTAAACTTCCCGCAGATAGGCGATTAACATCCCAAACTGCGTACCCCAATCACCCACATGATTTAACCGCAGCACATCATGTCCAAGAAATTCTAAAATCCGGGCGATGGAATCACCAATAATCGTCGAACGCAAGTGTCCGACGTGCATTTCTTTGGCAATATTGGGACTGGAAAAATCCACAATTTCCCGTTTCGGCGTTTTCGCGGCTGGAACTCCTAGTCTGGGATCTGCTTGAATCGCATTGAGTTGTGCTTCTAAATATGCTGTTTTCAGTTTGAGATTAATAAATCCTGGCCCAGCGATTTCCGGGGGTTCGCAGATTTCGGATACATCTAGTTTCAGGGCGATCGCACCTGCGATCGCTCTTGGTTGCAATCCTAACTTTTTACTCAGGGATAAAGCCACATTCGCCTGATAATCGCCAAATTTAGGATTGCTAGCAGGAACCAAAATTGGATCTACTCCAGCGAAGTCAGCGCCAAAAGCTGCGACTAAAGCCTGCTCTAAGAGAGTTTTTAGTTTTTCTTGTGTAGCGTTCATATATAGATTTTATCTGTGAAAGGGGGAATGTAGCTCTGGAAAAGCTTGATTATTTTAACCTTAAAAGATATTCATCAAGTCTAAGCAAAGACTGTCATTTTAAAGTCGAACCCCCTTAAATTGTCTCCCATCCTCGGCATAACTTCTAGATTCTGACGATACCGAAGTCGATTTTGACAGACTACTAGTTAATCAAGTCAACTAAAACGTAGTACGTAGTAAACACTTTAGCGCTTAAAACAAAGACCAAACTTATTTACCCAGGTTTCATTGATTTGATAGATTACTACGTTTCCCAACGTAAGTACGGAGATCATCTCTATTTGTATAGCAGCGTATTAACTAAGCCTTAGCTTCGTTGATACGGATGACGGCACACCATTACTTATCTACCTCATTTAAATGAAAATGCCTATAGATTAAGCTTTTAGCTTTTCACTATAGAAATTGCATATCTGATTTTCATAAAAAGTATATATTATTCATGAAGTTTTAATCATACATAAGTTTAACTACTAAGTGTTGATAACAGTATCATACTAGATAAAAATTCTATTTTTTCAGTGAAAGCACTTTAGATAAAGCGCTATTTAAATATACTAGCAAAAGTAAATAGACAGATTGACGTTACAGAAGTCTAGCTGTTAGAAGTAAGAGACAACTGAAGAGAGATAGCTGCTCAAAAAGCATTATCTAAATTGTTTTTCCTACTTAATGGCTCATAAAATGAAACCTAATTTATTCACTGCCTTGATTGCCGCTACAGCTACATTAACCGGATTAGTTTCCAAAGTAGAAACTGCATCTGCTGCTGATTTTAATTGGAATAGTTCATGGACTCAACCAACTGTATATAATAAGTCTCAAACTGGTTTTAACGACGCTCCTTTTCAACAATTTGTCCAAGCAGAAAGTGCTGCCCTTCCAAACAGCGGACAATTTAAATTAGACCCCAGTAAATTAAATCTAAAATATGACCACGATGTTTCTGTTTACTTTATTAATGAGGGCGCAGGTTATAGAAACCAATTAGCCTTTGAAGCTACAGGAACTACTAACAAATCTGGGCTGCTTTTTAATGATATTTCTTGTGAAGGGACTGGATGTGTTGGTGGCTGGGGCGGTAACGCACTAAAACTAGGTGATGGGGTCAAAGTTGGTAATGTTACCGCAGGTACTCAACTAGATTTATGGTTGAGAGCTGATGGTTTGAACCGTGGCAACTCTGCCAATATCTTTGGTACTGACACTGCCTCTAACGCTGACGGACTACAGCACGCAGTTGCTTATGCTTACAACAACTACATCCTCCTGGCATTTGAGGACTTATACGGAAATTTATACGCTTCAGGGGTAGATTCTGCAACTGGTAAGTGGAACGAAAGTTCCGATCGCGACTTTAATGATGTTGTCGTCGTTCTTGATGTCGGTGAGGCAAATGTTAAAGCGTTAATTGGTGCTACCGTTCCTGAACCATCTGTTACTCTATCAATGTTTGCGGTGGGAGCAGTTAGTATGTTTGGATTGCGCCGTCGCCGTCAAAGTCGCATTTCTAACTAAACTTTGAGACGGTGCTAAATATAAACTGCATTTAGTTTCATTGGAAAATAACAAGCAATCGCATTTTCACCCGTATAAATAATGTACGGGTGATTTTACGTTTGTAGTGGCATTTATAAGCTAAAGCACATCTATTTTGTATATTAAAATTTTCTCAGTATCTTGTGGGGTGGACATCTTGTCCGCCCTGATTATGCAACTTGAATGCTGATTAGCTTATTTTATCTATTGCGATCGCGTTCTAAATCATCAATCACTTTTTGCAAATACCACTCGTCTGACATCCCAGGATGGTAATCTTTGTTTTGCTGAATCAATCGTTCGGCAATTTCCCAATATCCCCCAACCATTCGTAAAAGTCGCTGACGTAGCAGGTGATATTTTTGCTTTTTTGACTCTGGACTAAATTTCTGGATTTTTTCGAGGCTATTTAAGACTTGTTGATAATTTTCCCAGTCTTCTTGTTCGCAAAAGATACTCCCCGCCCTTTGATAATCTTCCACGGCGTTTTGTATTTCTTCTAAGCAAGTATAGGCAATGCCGCGATTGTAGTAAGCTTGAGCATCATCAGAATTAATTTGCAGCGCTTGGGTGTAATCTTGAATTGCAGCGAGATAATTACCCGTTGTTCGATAGACATTACCTCTGGCAATATAAACTAAGACATCTTCGGGTTGCATCTGGAGTGCTTGGTTAAGATCCGCGATCGCACCTTGATGATCTCCTAAAACAGAACGGGCTTTACCTCGGTTGCGATAGACAATGGCATCTTGAAAATTTAATCGTAATGCTTGATTAAAATCTGCGATCGCTTCTCGATAATTTCCCATTTTACAACGCACAACCCCACGACAGCAGTAAGCTTGGGCATCTTGGGGATCGGCTTTTAATACCCAGTTTAAATCGGCGAGTGCTTCTTGAGTATCTCCCTTTTCAGCTTTTTCTAATAATTGTGTGAAATAATCATTGGTAGATAAAATCGGCGCATTAGTGGCACGCGATTCCTCAAGGACAGGTAATTCTTTAGGTTGTAGCTGTTTAATTCGTTCCAAAGCCAGACGACAATTCTCTTTATCCTGTTGCTCTAGATATAACCCAGCAGCTTTTTTAAAGTTAGCGATCGCATCTTGAATATAACCTTGTTTGCGCCGCACCATTCCCCGCAGATTATAAGCAGCAGCATAATTGAGATTCAGACGAATTGCGCGTTCAACATCATCTAGCGCCCCCGGTAAATTTTTCAGCGCTATTCTAGCCAATCCCCGGCAATAATATGCCTCTACACTCTCAGGATTCAGCTTCAGGGCTTCGGTATAATCTGAAACAGCTTTCAGGATTGCTCCTGAGTCATAATGTGCTAAACCCCGTTGTAAATAAGCTTCGCTAAAGTAAGGTGTCAGTTGTAAAGCATGGTTAAATTCCTCAATTGCTCCCGCGTAGTCTTTTCGCCTAGCCTTTTCCAATCCCCTATTGTAGAATTCGTCATTCATGGCATTTGTTTGGTTGATTCAGTTCATTGAATTCCAGCAGACTTCTTTTGTAGCCTAACCTATGCACTCATCTTCATATTTTAAGTATATTTCATATTTTTTCTGAAATAAAAACAACACGCTATCCTAAGTTGTTATAAATGGAATTTATCCAATAGAATATTGTACGCGTCCAGATTTTAGAGTTAAGTTTAATTAAAAGCTCGCTAATTATTTATAATAATGAAAATTAGAACTATTACAACAGGTATATCAATTCAATCTCTGCAATATCAGGAAAAAATTAAGCAAGCTGCTGAATTTAATCAGCAGGTACAGATTTTGTTTGAAAAACAAGGATATGAAGTCCAAACAACTAGAATTGCTACTAATAGCTGGGAAGAATATCTGCAAGGTTTATCTAAAATCGAAATTATTAATGAAATTCAAGCTATCGAACAACTTTGTCAAAGTTTGAATATCAGCTTTTTCAATATTGGTTATGCCAGCAAATCGGAAACTATAGATATAATTCCAGATATCAATAAAAATACATCAATTATTTATTGCTCTAGTAAAATAGGAGACAGGGAAAACGGGATAATTTTTAAGAATGTTAAAGAATCTGCCAAAGTTATTAAACGTATTTCCCAAGAAAGTGAAAATGGCTATGGTAATTTTCATTTTTGTGCATGGGCAAACTGCCAGCCAGATATCCCATTTTTTCCTACGTCATACCATACAGGCAATACATCTTTTGCTATAGGTTTAGAGTTAGGCGATTTGGTAACGCAAGCATTTTCACAAGCTAACAATATTTCTACAGCAGAGCAAAACCTGCAATTACTTTTAGAATTAGAATTAAATAAAATCGCAGTTATTGCTGAAAAAATCTCCGATAAATTTGCTGTTATATATAGAGGAATTGATACATCTATAGCTCCATCTTTAGATAAAGAAAATAGTATTGCTTTTGCTTATGAAAAATTGATGAATGGCAAGTTTGGGCATTCAGGAACTCTCGCAATTTCTGGGATGTTGACTCGCGTCTTGAAAAATGTATCAGTAAAAACCTGTGGTTATTCTGGACTGATGCTTCCAGTTTGTGAAGATGTTGGACTAGCTACCAGAGCTAATGAGCAAACATATAATATTACAAATTTATTATTATATTCAGCAGTTTGTGGCTGTGGACTGGATACAGTTCCGATTCCTGGTGATATCACAATAGAAAAAATTACAGCTTTATTAATTGATATGGCAACTTTAGCTATCAAATTAGATAAACCACTATCAGCACGATTATTTCCAATTCCAAATAAAAAAGCTGGGGAAATGACTACATTCAATTCCCCATATTTCGTAGATTGTAAAATATTTACGGTTGACTAAAATTATTCTGAAAGCAAGCTGGGAGAAGTTAGCACAAAAACATCTCTACTTCCTTGAGCATCAATCTGTGGTTTGATCGGAGTGGTAAAGTGGAAAAAATCACGATCGTTGACTAATAATAGTTCTCCCGGATTTAGAACTTTGCTAAATACGGGCTTTTGTTTTTTGTCAGTATATAGATGTGTTTCTCCACCTTGAATATTATCTCTATCTACTGAAAATATACCGATAAAATCAGTACCATCTTGATGGATACCTTCAGGTGCTGGATTACCCAAATTATCCGCCGAACAAATAGTTCTAATTTGATGAACTCCGATTTCAGCTTCAGGATGAAGTTTACAAGAATCACTGAATGCTAAGACAAGATTCTTAAAAATATCAAGTTCTATAAGTGCATCTTCTAATTCTGCAAACTCTCTTTTTATGTCACCCACTAATGGATTATACTCTTTACTTTGAAAGAGGTAGCCATGAGGTAATTTGATTAATTGATTTCCATAAACTGTAAACCGAGATAATCTTCTGGAACGATAAGTGCCTTTGATATAAGGGTCAATAGGCATATTACTAAAAAATGCCTTAAAACCTTCTGGATTGATAGAATTTACCTTTCTGAGAGTAAACAGAAAAGCATATTCTAATTCCGTTGCTGTCCACACTTTTTGCATAGGATTTACCTCCTTGCACGTTGAAATTCTCCCAGATTTTTATGGGAGGCTTGTAATACTTAGTATATGCTACTTTTTATTACTATGTTGTCAATTTGACTACAAAAATTGACAATCCATGATATGTAAAGTTACTCAAATGCTGTCGCAGGGCGGAGTAGCTGCTGAAAAGATTTGCAGATATGGGTTTGGTGGGCAAAGAATCGACGTATATTTACAAACAGCAACAAGGTTCCATAATGATAGATTGGCTTTACAAATACCCACCTTTGTATCCCGGTATTTTACTCAAGCGTTACAAGCGGTTTTTTGCTGACGTTCAACTGACTTCTGGCGAAATAGTGACAGCACACTGTCCTAATACAGGGCCAATGATTGGAGTATCGACACCTCTAAGTGCAGTACAGCTTTCCAAAAGCGATAATCTTAACCGCAAATTGGCTTACACTCTAGAACTAATTCAGGTACATGACAATCAGCCGACTTGGGTAGGCATAAATACTTTTTTGCCCAATCGGGTGGTAAAGCTAGCTTTGGCGAAACATCTTTTTCCAGAATTGGGCGACTACAGCCAAATCAAGGGCGAGGTGGTTTATGGGCTAGATAAAAAAAGTCGAGTGGATTTTTTCTTGACGGGAAGTGATGAGGAACGCCCGATTTATTTAGAAGTGAAAAATACAACTTTGTCTGAAGGGAGATTAGCTTTATTTCCTGACACGGAGACTACAAGAGGACAAAAACACTTGCGAGAACTGATGGCGCTGTTACCTTTGACTCGTGCGGTGATGCTTTACTTTATCAATCGCGGTGATTGTATCGAGTTCTCCCCTGGCGATCGCACAGATCCTATATATGGTAAATTATTGCGGGATGCGATCGCTCTCGGTTTAGAAGTTTTACCTTGTCGTTTTGAAATTTCCCCCGAAGGTATCCGTTATTTGGGTTTAGCAAAACTAAAAATTTGATTGCATTTAATTAAGAGAGACTAGCAATTGCAAAGTTTCTACACGCATAAAGCAATAAATCCATCTAGACAGCATCTAGATGGATTTGTTGGTAGTTGATGTTTACTAAAAAATATTCAACCAGACTGTCATGAAGAAATGACTATAGGTAGTCGTCACCCCAAAAATAGCATTCGCTATTCTGACGTTGGGTTATGCAGGAATCAAAACTGTGTCAATGACGTGGATGACACCGTTATCAGCAGCAACATCTGCTGTTGCAACTGTTGCATCATTGATCTTAACGCCATTAGAAGCGTCAATTTTTACATCTGAACCTTCAACTGTTTTAGCTGTTTTTAGCTTAACTACATCAGCAGCCAGTACCTTGCCTGAAACAACATGATACGTCAAGATTTTCTTGAGCTTTGGAATATCTTGAAGTAATGCGTCTACTGTACCTGCTGGAAGCTTATTAAATGCTTCATCGGTGGGTGCAAAAACGGTAAATGGCCCATCACCTTGAAGTGTATCTACCAAACCAGCTGCTTGGATTGCTGCAACTAGTGTGTTGAAAGAACCATTGTTAGTGGCAGTGTCAATTATGTTGGCCATGTGTTTTATCTAGTTCTGTGTAACTTGTTACAAATCTAAACTATTTACTTAATAAAATCTATCTATCATTAGGTGTATGTCAAATCATTTTTGTTATTGATATTATAAAAGTTTACATATATTTTTCTACAAGTAAAGAATTATACGTATATTGTCCAAGTGGATAAGTTATGGGCACTGCTGAATGCCATTAAGACTCAGAGCCGAATGGCACTAAGAAAAGCTGAAAGCTCGTGTAGGCAGGGTGTTGGGGGTAGGGTTGCAGGTTCGGGGAAAATTAAGAAAACAAAATATCGAGTATGAACATAAATATTTTCCTTCTTCACTACACCCACTCAGCCACACCCCACACCCAAAAGCCTTATAGGTAATGGGTTTGGCGTTAACAAGCGTGCCATTCGACTCAGAGCCATCAACTATTGGAGGAATAGTTGTCACTGCTGGTTTATTAGGAATATGGCTGAAGAAAAAGAAAGCAATTAGCTAGAAAGAACAGTCCTTTTTTACCTTTTGGAAAAGAACAGATCGTAAATCCCTCAAACTACTGTGCAGTAGTTATGAGGGATTTGGTCATCTTCCACTAAAACGGCGATCGCTCTAATATATCGATCTAATTCTCGATAATTTAGAGTCTTTACTTGTGTTTTACACCGATCGCTACTATTGCTACTAATTTGCAATTATTTTTAGAACTTTAAAGCAACTTAGCTAAGATAGCAAGTAATTTTAATTAAAAACTATTATTGTCTTTTTATCACAAAAACATTCCATAAATATATCAAAAGATAGATGACTAGGTTTAAATAAAGTTAAATAACTTAGTTTTTGCTATGCCAATAGCTTAACAAGACTTATATATTTAGTCAGATTTATAAAATTCAGAAGTTTTGATAAATGCTTGCTCAGGTGTAGGCTTTATGATAATGTCTCCTAATAGCACTAGAATTAGATGCAAATCAGTCGCAGATAGCTTTTGAGAATTTCTAGAACTAGTGTTAAGCATTATCGATAATATACAATCGCTCGTCTATTCGGCATCTGTGGGATTAATGCTACTTCAAAAGCATTATTTCCACGCTAGTAAGTCGCTGTGAATATTTATCATCAGGTTCAGGCAGGAGGCAGGAGGCAGAAGGCAGAAGGAAAGAGGGTTTTAGTCCACTTTACTTTTATTAACATAGTTTGATTTCTCCCGCCTGTTCTACTTAGTATGGAATTTTTATCAACTTATGGTGGCATAAACAAAGGCGCTGAGATGCCACTGTGATACGTTCTATGTTCTTTATGTATGTTGCTAGTGAGTATGGATTTAATGTCTGTTTGTTACGAAATATAGGCGAAAGTCACTAAATTTTGCTAGTCAAATTAATTTAATCGAATCATCATGTTGAATATTAGAATTTATTTGTGGCAATTCGATCGGTCAATACTAAAAAGAAAATTTTCTAGATTTTTAGCTTTTATCCTCAGTGCCATTTTAGTTGTAGTTTTGGCAAATAACAGTTTTGCGACTGCACCCAAAACTACAGAGATATTATGGGATACTTACGGCATACCGCATATATATGGTAAAGATGCTCCAAGCGCTTTCTCTGCATTTGGTTGGGCACAAATGCAGAGTCACGCTAACTTGCTGTTGCGCCTCTATGGTCAAGCTAGGGGAAAAGCAGCCGAATACTGGGGAGAAGAGTATTTAGAATCTGATAAATGGGTACTGACGATGGGAGTATCCGATCGTGCTAATTCTTGGTATCAGGCACAAAGTCCAGCTTTCCGTAGTTATATAAATGCCTTTGCCAGTGGGATAAATACTTATGCCAAAGCCCATCCTGATTTAATTGACGAGCAAGTAAAAATAGTATTACCTGTAAAACCAGAAGATGTGTTGGCGCATTTGCAAAGAGTGCTGAATTTTACTTTTGTCGTCAACCAAGAACAGGTAGCAGGTATTACTCATACTCAATCGGAAGCTGGTTCTAACGGTTGGGCGATCGCACCTAAGCATTCTGCCAGTGGCAAGGCGATGTTGCTGGCAAATCCCCACTTGTTCTGGTCGGATTTATTTGTCTGGTACGAAGCCCAAATTACTGCCCCAGGAATGAATGCTTCTGGAGCAGCGCTGGTGGGAATTCCAGTTTTAGCGATCGCTTTTAACGATTATTTGGGTTGGACTCATACCGTCAATACTCATGATGGTTGGGATGTATATAAGTTGAAATTAGCTGATGATGGTTATCTTTTTGATGGCAAAGTCCGTCCTTTTACAACATCAAAGTTTTTGTTAAAAGTTAAGCAAAAAAATGGCTCGTTAGTCGAACAACCATTATTAGTCAAAAGTTCCGTCCACGGTGCAGTCGTTCAGGAAAAAGATGGGTTTGCTGTGGCACTGCGGGTTGTCGGTACAGACCGTCCCGGTGTGTTGGAACAGTGGTGGGATATGGCGCGTTCCCAAAACTTAACCCAATTTCAAAAGGTATTGAAACGCTTGCAACTACCAATGTTTACCGTCATGTATGCAGACCGAGCCGGACATATCATGCACTTATTCAACGGTCTGGTGCCGATTCGTCAACAGGGAGACTTTCGATACTGGGAAGGTTTAATTCCTGGCGATACATCTAAGACTTTGTGGACAAAAATGCACCCATACAAAGATTTACCGCGTGTAATTGACCCGCCTAGCGGTTGGTTGCAAAATGCTAATGATGCACCTTGGACAACGACTTTCCCTGCTGCGATCAAAGCAGATGATTACCCTGCTTATATGGCTCCACGAGGAGAGATGTCTTTCCGGGCACAAAGTTCTGCAAAAATACTGGCTGAAGATCCAAAAATTTCTTTTGAGGAAATGATTAAGTACAAACATTCCACCAAAATGGAACTTGCAGAACGCATCCTCGATGATTTAATTCCCGCAGCTCAAAAATATGGCGATGAATTAGCTCGTCGTGCTGCTGATATTTTAGCTGCTTGGAATCGCAATGCTGATGCTGATAGTCGAGGCGCGGTATTGTTTTCTTTTTGGTGGCAAGAAATGGATAAAAACCAAACCTTCAGTATTCCTTGGAGTGAGAACTCGCCGCGCACCACACCCGATGGTTTAAAAAACCCAGAAAGTGCGGCGAAAGCACTACAAATAGCAGCAACAAAAGTCGAAAAAGCTTATGGAAAGCTAGATGTTGCTTGGGGTGAAGTCTTCCGAGTCCGTAGCGGAAACTTAGATTTACCTGCCAATGGTGGCGATGGGGATCTAGGAATATTCCGCGTCCTCAATTTTGCTCCAGCTAACGATGAACGCTTTCAAGCTGTCGCTGGTGATAGTTATGTTGCAACCATTGAGTTTTCACAACCAGTAAAAGCAATGGCTCTCATCAGCTACGGTAACGCTACTCAACCCGGTTCGCCCCACATTACCGACCAACTACCACTGTTTTCTCGCAAGCAATTGCGTTCTGTTTGGCGAACTCGGAAAGAAGTACTAGCACATTTGGAGGAACGCAAAACTTTTTGAGAACTGCGTTAACCATGAGTTATGCATCAAAAGCCTGCCTGTACAGTTTGAAGATTGTTCTTTTGATAACGCTTGTTAGTATTTCTTTAGCAGCGTTGTCAGAAAACAAATAACTGAATAATGATGAACCACAAATTCTTCAGACTGAGATTAGCGATCGCATCAAATGGCTAATTCTGATTATGTTAATGCTAAATACAAACCCACGCGATCGCTTTTGGCAATATTGGTGGGTGCAGCAATGTCTACTTTGGTGCAATTATGCAGGGTGTGACTCGTAATCCATTGGCCGATCCTGGTATTTTGGGGGTGAATGCAGGTGCAGTTTTTGCTGTAATAATTAGTATTGTTCTATATTGGCAAGGTAATTAGTTATGATTCTCATAGTACTTGCACTCTACGCGCCAGTTGCTCATGCCATGACTGCGCTGGCTCCTTTTAATCCCCTATCTACCTGCGGGAAGGGGGAAGCAAAGCGCTGATTTCGTGGGGTGGGGTTCTTTGGGTTTAATTAAGTCATCAAGTAGATATGATATTACATACTTACAACATTCTCAAAGATTCTCTTAAGTTTAATTATGTCAATGTCATTATCGAGCGATAATTTACATTACCAACTGTCAGCAAATAATTTGACTTTGGGTTATGATAATATAACTATTATTAAGGATTTAGATTTAAATATACCACCAGGAAAAATAACTGCTTTAGTTGGTGCAAATGGTTCTGGAAAATCTACTTTATTACGGGGTTTAGCAAGATTATTAAAACCTCGCGTTGGCACAATTTATTTAGATGCAACAGATTTATTTAAGCTATCAACAAAAGATGTTGCTAAAAAATTAGGAATTCTTACCCAAGGCCCCGTTGCACCAGAAGGATTAACCGTTCGAGATTTGGTCGCTTGTGGAAGGTTTCCTTATCAAAATTGGTTGCAGCAGTGGACAAAAGAAGATGGAAAATTAGTAGAACTAGCGTTAGAAATTACTGGAATTAAATATTTGGCAGAACGCGAGTTAGATACTCTTTCTGGTGGACAGCGACAACGTGCTTGGATTGCAATGGCATTGGCTCAAGATACAGATATTTTATTGTTAGATGAACCAACTACTTTTTTAGATTTGGCGCACCAAATAGAAGTTTTAGATTTATTGTATGATTTGAACCAAAATCAGCAACGAACGATTGTCATGGTGTTACACGATTTGAATCACGCCTGTCGTTATGCTGATTATTTAGTAGCACTGAAAGAAGGGGAAATTTTTGCTGTTGGCGAACCTAATTTGGTGATTACTGAGAAGATGGTAAGGGAAGTGTTTGGATTGGAATGTCGGGTTATCCCAGACCCGGTTTCCGGTACACCGATGTGTATACCAGTGGGAAGAAAGGGGAGAACATAGAAACAAATCAAAACCTTACACAGCAGAATACAGTTTAGTTAAGCATTTCTTCTTTCTTGTCTTGCAGAGTAGGGAATAAGTTTTGTAATTAGCAGCGATCGCAAAACATCTCGCAGATATGCAATGCTCTCTTCTGAAATTAAATTGCTGTATTTATTGCAGATATCTAATACAGTGGAGAGCGATCGCCTTTGATGTCCTTTGATGTAGATTGTGATATCTCCCAGAGATGATAACGGTTTTCAAGTAATTGAACTACACTACTCCCTACTCGCCGTCTCATTTATGGTCTCAAATCATTTTTTTGTAATCAATGCTCTAGATTGCTCCACTAGGCGAATAAACTCACCCCGATAACCCTCCTGGTCTTCCCCCTTCCCTTGGGTTGCCAATTTCATCACCAAATCATAATTAGCATCTCCCTTATACTCAGAGTCACGCAGCACCATCCCAAAGGTCGCTACCGCAGCAGCAAATCTCAGGTTTGTGGAGGGGTCAGTTCTCAAATCATCATCTTGGATGGTTTGGGTAATTAGTTGACTGGTGCTGTCCTGGGGCGACTTGTAGCGCAGTTTCACCTGCATCAACTCATTACCAGCAGCATCCGAGACAGTTTCACTAGAACGCTGATACCGCAAAGGATCTATCTCTGGCAGTTTCACATCGCTTTTCGTGCCAGTGGGAATTATTTCATAAAGCGCTGTTACAGAATGACCAGCCCCAATATCCCCTGCATCTTTCTTGTCGTCATTGAAATCCTGGTTTTGCAGCAGGCGATTTTCGTAACCAATCAAGCGATATGCTTGAACTTTCGCCGGATTAAATTCCACCTGAATTTTTACATCCTTGGCAATAGTAAATAGAGTTCCCCTAAGATCGTTAACTAAAACCTTTTTGGCTTCCAATAGGGTATCAATATAAGCGTAGTTGCCGTTACCCTTATCAGCCAGTTGTTCCATTTTTCCATCCTTATAATTGCCGGTGCCAAATCCCAACACCGTCAGAAAAATTCCCTGCTCTCGCTTTTGTTCAATTAATCGTGTCAGGTCGCCATCGCTGGAAACCCCGACGTTAAAATCTCCATCGGTAGCTAAGATGACTCTGTTATTACCAGACTTGAGGAAGCTTTCTTTGGCTATCTTGTAGGCTAATTCAATACCCTGGCCGCCAGCAGTGGAGCCTCCAGCCTTTAAGCGGTCAATCGCCGCCAGAATTGTTGATTTTTGACTACCAGCAGTAGCCGGTAACACCAATCCAGCATTCCCCGCATAGACTACTAAACTTACCCGATCTTCAGGACGCAGTTGATTCACCAACAATTTGAGCGACTGTTGCACTAAGGGTAATTTATCCGGGTCATCCATAGAACCAGAGACATCAATCAGAAATACTAAGTTACTCGGTGGTAAGGTTTTGCTTTCTAGGCGTTTACCTTGCAAACCCACCTGTACCAACTTGTGTTGAGGATTCCAGGGAGCAGCAGCAACTTCAGTGGTGACGGAAAAAGGGCGATCGCCTTTTGGTTGGGGATAATTGTAGGTAAAATAATTGATTAATTCCTCAATTCGCACTGCATCCTTGGGTGGTAATTCCCCTTGAGTAATAAACCGTCGCACGTTGCTGTAAGATGCTGTATCTACATCAATGGAAAAGGTGGAAAGGGGATCGTTACCAACGCGATGAAAGGGATTATCTTCAATCCGGTTATAGTTTTCTGTATTGAATCTGCTACCTATTTGAGGTTCCGGGGCAACCCTTCCAATACTGTCACGAGTTTGGAGTTTAGGCATATTCGCACGGTTAGCAACTCGATCCTGCACGGATGAGCCAGACGGAATACTAAGGGGTGGGGCTGTAGGTAAGGGTTGAGTCTTTTGGTCAGACTCAGTTTGAGTCCGTTCTCTGGTAGGCTGATTCAAAGTGATGGGACTAGGAGCTTCCAATTCCTCTATCGGACTTTTTAGGGTTGCTAACTCTGGTGCAAATTCTGACTGCAAGCGTTGCAGAATTTTCATATCTGCTGGGGTAACTATCTTGGGATCGGTCGCTATTAGCTCATTGCTCCGATTCACACAGGCATTCAAGACTGTAGCAAATTCAGTTCGGGTTACAGGAAGAGTGCCAAAATTTTGGACGGTAACGACACAACTATACTGTTTTACCAATGTCTGGAGTGCTTGGTAGTCAGGGTGATTGGGGAGAATGGAAGTTTTTGGAGTAGAACTGGCAGGATTCTGATTGGCTGGAACTGCAACCGTAGCAGACTGGCGTAAAACGGCAATTCCTATTGAGGGTATCAATAAAAACAATATTACAATACTGACTCGCTGCCACATTTTGGATGGAATCGGGTAAGACATGGCTAAATCCTCACACTAAATTTTTTCTGTCACATTTGACTATTTACCCAGAATAGTCCTGAGCAGCTTGGGATTTGATAAGCGTTTCAGTTTTGGTAACTGTAATTTATACAACACTAACCATTCCCATCTAGCATTAGGGAATATCACAGTGTTTGTTGGTATAGTCGCTTAACTTTAGATATTCATTTGTGACAAAGTTGGCGTGAAGTTTGATGAAGTTGTATTAACGTGAGTTCGACAAGCCCCCAGCTGATAAGGGCAGTGGTGGAATATGGGATGTTGAATACGCAGTCTATGATTTGTTCGATCTGGATGAGTTCGATCAAAAAAATACGGTCTGGCTGCAAAAATAGTTTGAATGAAAACTAAGGTTAAAGAGATAGATAGTAAGAGGATGTTTGAAAAGTTTGTAGTGGTGTATAAAGTATTTGTTTACCCCACCCTAACCCTCCCCTTGCAAAGGGGAGGGAACCGGATTTTTCTTTTTTCCCCCCAATATATCGGGGGGATTAAGGGGGGTAATTTGACTTGTGTATACACGGTATTTGGAAAGGGGAGGGAAATAGATTTATTTTTTCCTGCCTTTATAAGGGGGGATTAAGGGGAGTAAAATGTGATTAAAATCACAGTCAACTACTTTTAAAACAACCTCTAAGGAGTTTTTCCACTATCTACCTTTTTGAGAATATAGAAATGAGTAAAATTTTCAACAGAATTACGGAATTGCGATCGCATCGCTTGAAGTCATAATCATCAGAACACAAACTGACTGCGTTCACTGAATTTTTTGCTTGCTCAACTCCAAGCAAGAAATCTTAAAACAGCCAAATAATTAAAGCTATTAAGGAGATAAATGAACATGAGCGAGAATAATAATCCACAACCCAAAACAAAAAAACAACCTCCTAATACTATAGGAAAACCACCTAAGACTGAATTTATTAACTCCAATCAACAGTCCACAAGATCAGAATTATCAGATAAATAATTTTTTTACCCCAATATTTTATTTATAGCTCAATACGCTTGGCTTAAGGGTTATTGGTGTAGATAATTGGTCTTTTGAGACGCAATAAATCGCCTCTCTACATGAGGGTTTTGTTGCTCATCCTGAACTGTATTGATTTATCACTATAAGACGAATTCTAGTGTAGGAGACAATAAAAAACTAGAAGTCTGACGAAAATATTCACTTGCTGCTAGATTTTGGGAACCATTGGTTCCCATTTTTTTTCATCTCTAATCCCATTTTTGATTGATTTATTGCTTTGATAAGGGTAGGCAAATGGTAAAACAAGTTCTACCTGAGTGCGACTCAAATGAAAGCGTACCGTGATGGCGATTTTCTACAATTCGGCGAACGGTTTCTAAACCAAGTCCTGAACCATGTCCTACTGATTTTGTGGTGAAGAAAGGTTCAAAAATACGGGTTTTAATTTCAGGTGGAATTCCACTGCCAGAATCGATGATGTCAATATGGGCATAGCGATCGCAATGGTGTGTTGTAATTTCTAGCAGTCCTTTACTATCCATTGCATCAATGGCGTTGTCAATTAAGTTCGTCCACACTTGATTTAGTTCGCTGCCATAGGCAAAGATTTTTGGAAGACTTCGATCGTAATTGCGTTGCACTTGGACACCGCACTTGAGTTTATGAGCAAACAATCGCAAGGTATCTTCCAAGCCTTGATGTATATCTACTTCTTGCTGAGTGCCTTGATCGAGGTAAGAATAAGACTTCATCGCTTGCACAAGTTCGGAAATCCTCTCAGATCCTCGCAAACCATGTTTAATCATCGACATAACTTCAAAGGAAAGCGCTAGCCAGTGCAATCCCATTTCTCGCAATTCTGTGTTGTCGTTGCGCCAACGTTCCATGAGTTGCTCTAGGGTTTCAACCTCAACACCACCTTCTGCTAAAGGCTCTGCCAATTTCCAGGCTTGGTTTACACCATAGTCTTCTAACCATTCCAGCAATATGTCTTCGCGATCGCTTAGTGTCACCGGATCTAGGCGATTATTCAAAATCGCATCATAGCCTAGATCGCGTACTCTCAACCAGTGTTGAGTATGGGCTTCGTCAACATTACGTTGCCCATAAACTAAGTTCATTCGTTGTAACTCTAAGATGGCGGCTGGCATTTCTTTTAAAGTCCGAACCAAGGCTGCGGCTGGGTTGTTGAGTTCATGAGCAAGACCCGCAGCAAGTGTCCCTAAAGCTGCCATCTTTTCCCGCCCACGAATAAAAGACTCTAGCCCCCGGACACGACGTTGCATAATTCGGAAGACCATCCGCTCAAAATCACGACATTCATGCAACAGTTTACGGAAGTCTTCTCCCTTCATTTCATAGATATGGCAATTTGAAAATGCCCGCATTGTCACAGGTGCAGGTTCATCTGTGAGTACTGGAATTTCACCAAAAAAGGATGGGGCTTCGTGCTGCCCAATCGGAATTTCCACTCCTTCACTGCGGCGGGTCATGTTGATTTTACCTTTGACTAAGATAAATAAGCGACATACAGGGTCTCCCTCATAGGACAACACATCTCCGGGGGAAAGTTCAACTGTTTGAGCGCGATCGCAAACCCACTGCAATCGCTCTTTGGGAAGTTGTTGAAATGGGTCTAAGTTGATTAATTCCTCAACACATAACATCGATTAACCTCCTTGAGTGAGCAGGGGGGTAGGGGAGCAGGGAGCAGGGGGGCAGGGGGCAGGGGACAGCAGAGATAAGAAAGTAGGGTTATATAGGTGGGTTTCTTTATGGAGAATTTTGGCTTAAATAGTTGAAGAAGGCTTTGTATAGCACAAGCCTTGGTGGTTAGGACATTAACAGATCATAAAACTTAGACACAACAAGACTTTTCACCCAATCCCCAGTCACCAGTCCCCAGTCCCTTGCTATATCAGTTTATCAGAATGCGCAAAAAACCCGATCCGTTTATAAGGTGGGGATGGATAGTGGTTCGATCGCTCAAAATTTATTAAACCCAGCAGAACGACGATAAAGTAACCAGATAAACACGGGTGAACCCAGCAAGGCAGTGACGGAACCTACTGGTAGTTCTACTGCTCCTAGTCTAGAGAGTAAATCTGCAAAAGTGAGTAACCATGCACCTGCAAGAGCGGAAAGTGGTAAAACAAAGCGATGATCTGTACCAACAATCAGGCGGACACCGTGAGGGATAACAAGACCGACAAATCCAACCAAGCCACTGATGCTGACTGCACCTGCGGCTAATAGAGTGGCGACACCACCAATTAACAAGCGCGATCGCGTCAACGAAAGCCCTAAACTCACAGCTAAATCATCTCCCAAAGCCAGGATGTTTAGCGATCGCGCCAGCAAGCATCCCCCAATCAATGCAACGATGATATAAGGGCCAGTTGTAGCAATTTCTTGCCAACCCCGTCCATTAAGACTACCAACCAGGAAACTGAGCGCAACTTGAATTTGCCCATCTTCAGCTAAAAGCAGCAATGTACTTTGTACGGCACCAAATAAAGAACTCACCGCTACTCCGCCTAAAATCAAGCGCTCAACAGAAATTCCCGACCCCGAACGACCGAGTAAAATAACGATCGCGGCAGTTAAAATTGCTCCTATCCATGCTGCAAAAGGAATTGCGATCGGGAATATATGGCACACAATCATCAGAATTACAAGTAGTCCCGCACCCGCTGAAATGCCCAAAATAAATGGATCGGCGAGACTATTACGTAACATTCCTTGCAGCAGTGCCCCTGACATTCCCAAAGCTGCGCCGACAATAATCGCAGCAATAATGCGCGGAAGACGTAAATCCCAGAGAATTGTCTGTTTAACCGGATCGCCTTTGTGGAGAATGGCTTGCCAAAATTCCGACATATTTAAAGGTACTGCTCCTTGAGAAAGTGACAGCGCTAGCGTTACCACCAGTGCTGTACCAAAAAGTAAAACAGCCCAAAATACGCGGTGTTCAGTAAAAATTTTCTGAAATGGTCTAGTCAAATTTATGATATGTATTTTTTTTAAATATAATCTGTCCCAAACAAAGCTGCATTTAAACATAGCTTCTCGATAAGGGAGCAGAAATCTAAAAATTTGACCCTCAGAAGCTCAATGTTGACCCTCAGAAGCTCAATGTTGACCCTCAGAAGCTCAATGTTGACCTTCAGAAGCTCAATGTTGACCCTCAGAAGCTCAATGTTGACCCTCAGAAGCTCAATGTTGACCCTCAGAAGCTCAATGTTGACCTTTAGAAGGTGGAAGTTAACCTTCTGAAGGTGAACGTTGACCCTCAGAAGCTCAATTTTTAAGTTTTAACTCCCTCTTCTTCCCCTGCTCCCCTGCCCCTACGTTAGTTCTAGTCCACCTTGATAGCCAGTGACAATGCGTCCACCATCCTTAAGGATGTGGATTTCGATCTGGTCGCTAGCCCAAGTAATCTGGTCTTGGAAGTCCGGGTTTAAAACACGAACCCGTTGATTGCTAGAAGAAACTGGAGAATTGGGAGAATTAATTGCCAGAGATTGTACAAAAGGCCCGTCAATCAGGATATCGAGTTGTTCTAACAATGCTTGGGAACCTGGCGGCGCAGATTGGGACTGTAGCTGCTTAAGAGTGAACCCGGAAAAAGACATTACATTTAAACCAGCAGCTTTTACCTTCTGGGCTAAAGACGCTAGTGCCGTTGCTTGCCAAAAGGGTTCTCCACCAGAGAATGTTACACCCGTGTTGCGAGGATTGTTGAGAATATTTTCGGCAATGGCATCAACAGCAATCAATTGGTTAGCCTCAAAAGACCAGGAGTTAGTATTAAAGCAGCCAGGACACTCACGCAAACAACCTTGTACCCAGACGACTGCACGACAACCAGGGCCATTAACTTCTGATTGATCGACGTAACCCATAATATTGAGATAGCCTGGGGGAATTTCCATGAGTGCTAGCGATGGGTCAGTTGGCTTAATTTCCATCTCTTTAACTCCTTTTAGCCGTTAACTGTTAAATATAGCGAATCTCCAGTTAGATAACCGTGACAATAGTTATATAACTGGAGATTTAATTGATGATTAATCTTTCAAAAACTTTTGGGAGTTTGGAAAAGTCCGCTTTAACTTACTAGACCGGGTGCTAGTGAAGATAGTTACAGGTTAATTGACACATATTTATCGAGTTTGGTATTGTTACCAGCGTCCCATAAATTACGAAGCTTATATTATATGTGGCCCAGAAATGCCCTTAGAACACCAAGCTGCACTGAAACTGAAAGCTGCTGTATATCCCTAAGTGCAGATAGACAAATTTACCGGATTTAATGAGTTACATCGCCGCAGATGCCGTAGTCGCAATGGGTGGCTACAAAACAACTTGCAAGATTCTCTCAGTGGGTAAGCCAGCAGTAGTAGTACCCAGAATTAAGCCATCACGAGAACAGTGCATTCGTGCAGAAAATTTGGCAAATTTGGGGATTTTAGCAGCGATTCAAAACGATCTGACTTTAGATATATTACTGCGATCGCTGTTACAACAACTCCAAACTCCGCAGATTTCCCAACCGAAAATTAATCTCAATGGTTTGCCCAAAATTAACCAATACATCTCTACCTTACTAGCAAAAAAAGAGCGTGATTATACCAATTCAAAATTAAAAATTAAAAATTAGAAAAGCTAGACATAACAAAGCTATGTCCGTATGGATCTGTCGTATTCTTTTTTAAATTGATATTACATTTTTCTATAACCCATATGTACAATTACTGAAATTAACGATGATTGCCAAAATTGTTCAAGTAAAAAGTAATAAAAGTATTTATTGTATCTTTCGTTCGCCTTCTTCCAACCATCCAAATTGACAGAGGTAAAATTTTTATGAAACGTATTATGTTTTACTGCCAACACATTTTAGGTATGGGGCATCTGGTTCGCAGCCGCGAAATTGTGCGAGGTTTAACCAAAGACTTCCAAGTTTGTTTTATTAATGGTGGTGAAATAATTCAAGGATTTGAAATTCCTGCTGGTGTAGAAGTTATCAATCTACCTGCAATTAAAACTGACCTAGAAGCTGCTGAACTACAAGTACTAGATGATGCCTTTAGCCTTAGTGAAGCCAAAGACATTAGAAAAAATCGACTTCTGGAAATCTTTAAGCAATTCCAGCCTGATATTTTAATCGTTGAGTTATTTCCTTTTGGGAGAAGACGTTTTTCTTTTGAATTAATTCCATTATTAGAATTAGCTAAATCAAATAAAGGCTCAACTAAAATAGTTTCTAGTTTGCGAGATATTGTAGTTATTAAACCGGAAAAACAAGTAAAACACGAAGAAAAAGTATGTAACTTAATCAATAAATATTTTGATATTCTGTTGGTTCACAGCGACCCAGAATTAGTCTCACTAGAAGCAACCTTTTCTAGAGTCAATGACCTAAAGTGCCAAGTATATTACACCGGATATGTCGTGCAAGACCCACCAACAAATCTTATTTTAACTGATGAAGATCGAGAAATTATTAAATCAGACAAACCCCTGATTTTAGCCAGTGTAGGAGGTGGTAGATTTGGTCATGAGTTGCTTGAATGTGTAGTTAACACAGCCCCTTTTTTAGAGAAATTATTGCCACATCATATTCAGGTTTTTACTGGGCCATTCATCCCCAATTCAAAATTTAAAGAGCTGCAAAAAATGGCAAGATTTAGTAAAAACATCTATATTCGACGCTATACTCCTTACTTGCTAAATTACATGAAAAAAGCAGACCTTTCAATAAATATGTCTGGCTATAATACCATAATGAATATTTTAACCACAGGTGTACGAGCTATGATTCTTCCCTTTACAGGTAATCAGGAGCAAGAACAAATAATTAGAGCCGAAAAGTTAAGCGACTTAGGAATAGTCAAATTTATCAATCATAATTATTTGCAACCTGATTACCTAGCTATTAATATTATTAATTATCTCAAAGAGCAGCCTAATAAAATTAACTTTGATTCTGGGGGAGTTGAAAAAACTGTAAACATCTTAAGAGAATGTTTTAAAAGTCCTTTCGTTAGTAGCAAAACGTTATCGATCCCCCCAATCCCCTTTAAAAAGGAAGGCGGGATATGAAAGTGTATAAAATCACAGTGAAATACTTTTCAAACAATCTCTTAACTTAACTTTGTGCAATGGTATCAAGACTATTACGGTAAATAAAAAAACATTCCTGACTATATCCTACTCATAGCAATAGTCTCGATACCAGAATTGGTAATTACTTCAGAAAATAGTCAATCTATATTTACCGCGTTCCTGTGGATTTTTGGAAGTAATAACTATATAGTATGTATCATCTTCAGGCAACCTAGCTCGGTCAATTAAAGCACTGTAGACACCACTTTTGTCTTTGTCTTTATCGATCGCGATCGTTTGTCCTTTAGAATTTAGCAAAGCTACATAAGGAGAAAACTCTTCATCAACGCTATCAACACGAATACTTATCAGCTGATTTTTTCTACCTTGAAAATTAGAAACATTGTAAGCGCCTCCATTTTGTTTCAAGGTTGAGCTTTTGGCAGTTAGTTGATCTGATTCATCTAAAGTATAGCTAGCTCTATCATTCCTGAGAGCCAAACTATAGCGGCCTGTATCTCCAGGATTTTGACTAGTAACAGCAATCTTATAAATGCCATTTTTAGGCAGTCGCGCAAAAATAAATGCATCATCACCACCACTGCTTTTATCCAAAGCGCCTTTTTTAACAATGATATTGTTATCAGGATCGTGCAGAAACAACAACGGTTTTAAACTCAAGTTATTGGATCTGCGTGTATCATTACTGCCAATCAGCCTAATTTGAACTAATTGATTTTCTCTGCCCTCAAACTCATAGAAATGAAAATATCTACCTTCAGATTGAAAGTCACCTTTACTCAGAATACCTAATGCAACATCTACAAAGTTAATCTCTTTGTAAGTTGGTGTTGCAGGTGAAGAAATCGCTGAATTATCGAGATTTTGGTTCCCTGTAGCGACATTATAACTTGGCTTGCGAACTCTCCCAGAGCCACCATTAGAACGATTGGCGTTTGAGTTAGCAATTCTAGCTCTAGACGATCTAGATGCAGAGCTACCACCATTGGAACGATTAGAATTTGAGTTAGAAGTCCTACGTCTAGATGCTCTAGGAGTAGAGCTATTATCTGAAACCCTGGAAGTTCGCTGAGAATTTTCTCTATGAGAAGATACACGAGGAGCCTTTTGTACTGGTGACTCAATAGATATCTTCCGTCTTGGAGATGTTGATGCCTGAGAAGCAGGAATTTGCTCAATTCCTTTTTTTACTGCTTCTGGTTGTCTCTCATCTGGTGATTTAGCAATTATGAAATCTTGAAAACTGTGAGATTTAACCAAAGCACTTATAGGCAGCACATTACTTGTGATTAACAAACTACTACTCACGCAGCTAATTAAAACATGACTTAATTTGCGACGATAGTTTTTATTGCCTAATAGCATAATTACGCTCCTAATTTTGCTGATAATTTTGTCTTTTTCTGAAAGACAAAATTAATACTAGTTGCTGTTTTAGCCACAGCAGTTATGTAAATGTAAAGGGAAATTTAGCGTATCTACCTTAGCGGCTTGCTAAAGGCATCGCCTGTAATCAAATGAATTCGTATATCTTACATACCCAAATGTTTGCCACAATCAAATCGGAAAAATTGTATTTTCAATTTAGACTACTAAAGGAAATCTCAATTTCGTAGGTATATACTGAGCTACAAACTTAAATTGCTGCTTTTCGGAATTTTGCCTAGATATTTTTGTAAACTTGACTAAATTGCGCATACAGATGTAATACACAAGCAGACCTGACGCCCATCAATTCGTCAAAAGGCATCGCTCAAACACAATTTTTTCAATTTATCTAAATTGTTCAATACCTGATGAGGTAAGGAAATAGAAGATTTGTATGCTGTCTCAGTGATATTTACTAACAACAGAGATTATACTGCATGACTTAAGATGAATATATACCCCAACTGAAATGGATTCCCAGTATGCTCTGTTGTGTGAATCCCGATTGCCAAAAACCCTTAAATCCTGATAAAAACAACTATTGCCACAGTTGTAGAGCGGAATTGATACCCCTGCTAGGAGGTCGCTATCGTCCCACTCAGGTTTTATCAGACGAGGGTGGATTTGGTAGAACCTATCTAGCCAAAGATATACACAAACTGAATGAATGCTGTGTTGTTAAGCAATTTGCGCCAAAACTTCAGGGAACTGGGCCGCTAACTAAGGCCGTTGAACTATTTAAACAAGAAGCGAGCCGACTGCAAGAACTGGCAGAACATCCACAAATTCCAACTTTATTGGCTTATTTTGAGCAAAATAGCTATCTCTTTTTGGTGCAGCAGTTTATCGATGGGCAAAACTTGCTCAAAGAATCGGAAACGCAGGCAAACTATAACGAAACGGAGATTCGCCAACTTTTGCTAGATTTACTGCCAGTACTGAAGTTTATCCATCTGCGGGGAGTGATTCACCGAGATATCAAGCCACAGAATATTATTCGTCGTCAAAGTGACGGGCGATTAATCCTCATTGATTTTGGAGCTTCCAAGCTGTTGACAGCAACAGTGCATACTAGAATGGGCACTGTTATTGGCTCACACGGTTACACTGCACTTGAACAGATGCAAGAGGGAAAAGCTTACCCAGCCAGTGATTTATTCAGTTTGGGGGCTACTTGTTTTCATCTCCTGACTGGGGTTCGCCCATCTCAACTGTGGATACACCAGGGTTATGGTTGGGTTGCATCTTGGCGGCAACATTTAACCAGTTCAGGTAGGGACGGGATTTCTATATCTGTAGAGTTGGGTGAAGTTTTGGATAAGCTGTTGCAATTAGACATCCAAAAGCGTTATCAATCGGCTGATGAAGTCATCAATGACTTGACACCTCAAATACCATCATTGTCATCAGTGCCCCCAACTATACTGACAACAACATTTGCAGCTCCCCCAGCAAACAAGGTGCTAGTTTCACCAAAATCAAATAACAATCTGAAAAGTCAACTGCTGTTAGGTTCTAGCATTTTAGTGTTGGGATTAGGGGGAGTTTGGTATTTTCAGTCTCGTCCCCAGATAGTCAGCGAGGCTCCTCAACCTATTTCTCAGCCTGTTTCTCAGCCTATTCAGCCCCAAAAAAACGTCTCAGAAAATTCTTATTCACCCAAACCCTTCAAGGGGCATTCTAGTGACGTGAATTCCGTAGCTTTCAGTCCTGATGGTACAACCCTTGGCAGTGCCAGTGATGATAAGACAATCAAGCTATGGAATGTGACAGGTGGACAGGAAATCCGCACTTTAGAAGGACATTCTAATTGGATTTGGACTATAGCTTTCAGTCCTGATAGCAAAATCCTCGCTAGTGGCAGTGCGGATAAGACAATCAAACTGTGGAATGTGGAAACAGGAAAGTTAATCCGCACCTTGCAGGGAAATAGCGATGGAGTTACTTCTGTAGCTTTCAGTCCTGATGGCAAAACCCTTGCCAGTGGCAGTGCTAGTAAGGATATGAAAATCAAACTGTGGAATCTGGAGACAGGAAAGTTAATCCGCACCTTAGAGGGACATACCAGTGGTGTTGCATCTGTAGTTTTCAGTCCTGATGGTAAAACCCTTGCCAGCGGTAGCTGGGATAAAACAATTAAATTGTGGAATCTAGGGACAGGAAAGTTAATCCGCACCTTAGAGGGAAATGCAGAGTCGATTCTTTCAGTCGCTTTTGCTCCTGATGGCGTCATCCTTGCCAGTGGTAGTAAAGACAAGACAATTAAATTGTGGAATCTGAAAACAGGAAAGTTAATCCACACCTTAAAAGGACATAATGATAAGGTTAATTCTGTCGCCTTTTTGCGAAGCGTAGGTTCAAATGGTATCACCCTTGTAAGTGGCAGTAGTGACAAGACAATCAAACTTTGGAACCCAGTCACAGGAAAGGAAATCCGCACTTTGGAGACAGGTTCTGGATATATTTATGCTGTTGCCATTAGCCCAGATGGACAAACCATTGCCGGTGGTGGCAGTGGTGAGAACATTCTGAAAATTTGGCAGATGATTAATTAAAAATATCTGATAGTTGTAGATTCGGAATACATTGCGACTTTTTTGGGTTCTACCTGAGAAAGAACATTTAGCTGTGCAAAAATACCAAATTAATCTAGCTTCAAAAGATGATATTGGCGAAGACTGTATTATGGTAATATTCTCTACGTGTTTGGGATTATAGCTTGAAAAAAATCTCAAAATATATCCTTAAACCTGCAAAAGTGGGTTAGATAGATTTTATTCTGTGAAAAAATATCTTTAAATAAAAAGCTATGATTAATATATTTTTTCTACTCATACTATTTTCTTCACTTTTAGGGCGAATTAAATTTCCAGGAATAAATATTGGTATTCATTATTTATTACTTCCTATATTTAGTTTGGGGATCATTAGTTTATCTTTAAAATCTATACCAGAAGTTATTAAGAAGCATAAAATAATTGTGATATCTATAAGTCTGATGTATTTGTGGATGTGGCTTTCCTCATTCATGAGCAACTTTCCCAATATTGCTATTATTTATAGTCTAAAATACTCAACTTATTACATACTATTTTTTGCTTTTTTAGTATTAACTTTTAAGAACATAACCGCATCATCTTTAACATTTTATTATCGTTGCATATTGTACTTACTACAGCTCATTGCAGGTTTAGGTTTTTTAGAGGTTTTCCTTCCTCATAACTGGATTTTTAAATTATTAAAGTTTCCTAGCTTTTATCCTGAGATTGGTTCAATTATGCAAAACCCTAATCAGTTTGGGGTCATAGTCGCCATTGGATTATGTTTAAGCCTGATTTTAGAAAAACAGAATAAAATTTATAAAATTGAATTACATATAAGCGAATTCATTTTTCTAATTCCCTTAGCATTATCTGCCAGTGGGAATGGCTGGGTAATTTTTATAATTGGAATGTTTCTTTTGCTGATATATAAAATTATTAGTTTGAGAAAAATGATTTATCTAATTAGCTTGTTGTTTTTATTCATTGTAACGGCACCAGTTTCTACACGGAGAATTGGTTTGGCAGATAGTAAAATATTTCCATTAACTAATATATTTTTAGAAAATTCAAGTTCGGTCAATCCAAATCAAAAAAAGATTCCTACTCTTATGGGAACAGGTTTTTCCAGGTTTCAAATGTGGCAGGCAGCGATTAATGAAACTATTAAAAGACCATTTACTGGTATCGGCATAGGAGTTTTTCCAGACCAGATAGGAGTGAAAGTTTGGGGAAAGAAAAGTTATCATGCACATAATATATTTTTAAATGTGTCAGCAGAGCAAGGAATTCCTGGATTATTGTTATTTACTAATTTTTTAGCGAGAATAGCATTGAAAGTTAAATATGCTAATCCTTTAATTACTGTTCCAATTATTATGTTTTTAGTGTCTCAAATTCCAGATTTTTTTACTGAAGACTATACTTTTACAACGATTGAGTTTTATTTTATCGCAGCGGCTATCAATTCTCGAAAAGATGTTGTCACGCAATTAAAACCTGAAATTATTGAAAATGCCAAAACACTATGAGTGCTAAACCTCGTCTTTACTTAATATTTCCGAATATATTTGATTTCAAGGGAGGTATTCAAGTTTACTCAAAATTTTTGCTGAAAGCTTTACAAGATATATATCCTGAAGCTGATTATGATGTGTTTCTCAAATATGATAAGTATAGTTTAAAACAGTCAGATAAATTGCAGTTTTTAAGTTCAACTAGATTTCATTATTTTGGAGATTTACCAAAATTATTGCAACCAATTTTATTTGCCACGAAAATAATTATTTTAGCTATTCTTCAACATCCCGTTATAGTCATTTCCACTCATGTTAACTATGCGATTGTTTGTTATATTGTCAAATTTTTTACTAGAACTCCTTACTGGGTTGTTGCTCATGGCTTAGAAGTTTGGGATATCGAAAATAAGGCAACAAAATTTGCTTTAGAAAAAGCAGACAAAATCATTAGTGTTAGTAATTATACTCGCCAGCGCTTGCTTCAAGATCCAAATATTGATTCAGAAAAAATAGTTATTTTGCCTAATACATTTGATGCTAGTAAGTTTCCAATAAATTCTAAACCTACCTATTTACTCAAGCGATATAACTTAACAGATGAACAGCCTGTAATTCTAACAGTAACGCGACTAGGAAGCACGGCCAAATACAAGGGTTATGACCAAATCCTTCATGCTTTAGTTAAAGTGCGATCGCATCTTCCTAATGTTCACTTTATTCTTGCAGGAAAAGGAGATGATATACCTCGAATTAAAACTTTAGTTACCAACTTAAATCTCCAAGATTGCGTGACAATTGCCGGATTTGTTCCAGATAAAGAATTGTGCGATCATTACAATCTCTGCGATGTTTTTGCTCTGCCTAGTAAAGGAGAAGGATTTGGGATTGTTTTTCTAGAAGCTTTAGCTTGTGGTAAACCTGTATTGGCAGGTAATCAAGATGGTTCTATAGATCCCTTGGCTGAGGGGAAGTTGGGATGTTTGGTCGATCCTGATAATGTTGAAGAAATTGCCGATAATCTAATTCAAATCCTGCAAGGTGATTGCTCTAATCCAGTAATTTACCAACCAGAATACTTACAACAAAAAACTATTAAAGCTTTTGATTTTAGTCAGTTTCGCGAAAGTTTAGCAAAGTTAATTAGTAGTAATTAGTTACAATTTAATAAAATTTGGTAAAAAAAATGGACGATTCAGTATTTGTTATATTTCTTGCCTTTGGATTTATTTGGGTTTTGATGGGAGTTGTCGGTTGGATTGCATTTCTCAAATCTGAGGGTGAGGAAATTAAGTTTGGTAAGTGGGGACTTATAGTTGCTATTCCAATCTTAATACCAATAATTGTTACTCTGATTATTGGTGTATTTTATCATTAAAAACTCACTAAAATCTATGTTTTTTACTTTTGCATCGCACCTCTAACCAAAATGACTGTACTTTCAACACCAGAGGCGATCGCTTCGGGAATATTACCTTGAATCGCTTGCTGTAGCAATCCCTCGCGGGATGCTCCCAAAACTACAACATCGTAACCTTCGGTTTCCACTAGATTAATCACACCTTCGGCGACTGAATTAGCTTGTATGGGGAGAGCAACTACAGTACTCGACAATTTGCGGCGACGCATCAAACGGCGGATGGCTTGTTCTGAAATTGACATATCTGGTTTGAGTTCAGATGGCTTAAATACCTGTGTCAGGCGAATTTTCGGATCGTTTCCCAATGTAATTAAAGCCGGTAGCAATTTAATTGCCAGTGGGGAATTGGGGCCACCAGCCACTGGAACTAGCCATCGGTTGAACTGGGGGCTGGGGATTGGGGATGGTGGGGCCCCCTCTGGGGATAAGGGGTAATGGGGATTGGGGATGGTGGGGCCCCCTCTGGGGATAAGGGGTAATGGGGGTTGGGGGGTTTTGCCTAATTTTACTAATACGACTTCGCAGGTGGCTTGGCGAATTATGGTGTCAACAACGCTACCAAAAATCCGACCAGGGGTAGATGTGTTACCTTTCCATCCCATTAAAATTAGGTCGATGTGTTGTTCGTTGATTGTCTCCAAAATTGCCTGCGCCACATCGTGGGTAACTCGAATCTGCGTGTGTAAGGGAATTTTCCACTTTTTTGCTAAGACTTCTGCCTGTCGTAGCAAGCGGCGACTTTTTGCGGTTCTTACCTGTGTTTCTGATGGGGAACTGTGGCGGGGTATCAGCATCACTTGCACGCAATCTATTTCATAATGGCGATCGCGGGCAATAGCTGCTGCCATTTGTAATAAAACACCCGCTGTTTCGGGATTTGCTACGGGTACTAATAATCTACCTCTACCAGTGCTGGGCGATCGCGTCTGGTAAACTATGTATGAAGGTTCTGGTCGCAGTTTCGGTGTCGCATTCTCACCATTGAGATGATCTGCTTCCGCCCGAATAATATCTGCACGAGTAATAATCCCAATCAGTTTTCGTCTATCTACCACCGGTAAGCGACTGATTTGATAGCGATCGAGTAAATATAGTACATTACTGAGGGTGTGAATTGGTGATACTGTCATCGGGACAGATGTCATAATTTCTTTTAAGAAAATATCGGCTAAATTGCGATCGCGAAATGTGTGGTTTGTACTCTCGCGGATTTTCAGCAAATCTGATTGCGTTACAATCCCCACTAACTTGCTATCTTCTACCACAGGGAAACCGCGATGATGAGAACGAGCAAAAGCTTGCATTGCTTCTTCCAAGCTCATCTCTGCATCTAGAGTTTCTACCCGTTCTTGCATTACATCTTTTGCAGTTAACTTGGTTAATGCTCCTTCCATCGCAACTTCTTTGGTGAGAGTAATCCCTTTTAACTCCAAAAGTTTCTCATAAAGCGAACCAGGCACTACCTTATCCGCAACCAGGTAAGCTGCGACAGAAACAATCATCAAAGGTAACACTAGGTTGAAATCTGTAGTCATTTCAAAGACAATCACAATGGCTGTGATTGGCACTTTGGAAACGGCGCTAAAAAATCCACCCATACCCGCTAGGGCGTAAGTCGTAGGAGAACCAACTCCGGTGATATATAACTCAGATACACCGATGATGTGTCCTAAACAAGAACCCAAAATCAGACTGGGAGCGAATAATCCCCCTGGCGCGCCCGAACCAAATGCAATCAGTGTGAGGATGAACTGGGCTGCAAAGGCGATCGCGGCGACACTAGGATGGGAATTTCCAGTAATTAATGACTCTCGCAGTCCCGTATTATCACGGAAAGATGGAGGGAGCATAGCCACGACAACACCAGAGATAAATCCAGCTAAAGCTACGCGCAAGGGCAAACTGATGTGTAATCTTTCGTAAAATTTAATACTAAAGATAATGCCGTGATTAAACAATGCACCAAACAAGCCTGCCAAAATACCTAACAGGATGAAAAAGGGAATTTCTGGGATGGAGAATTGGCTGGAAGATTTTACTAATTGCAAGTTAAGGTCAAGAGAGCCACCACCCAAAAGTCGGGATATCACGCCACCAATAAAGGAGGCGATAATGGCAGTTCCGAGAGTCAATCCTGATAAATCTTGGAGTAATTCTTCAACGATAAACAATACACCTGCGATCGGGGCATTGAAAGCAGCAGCCAAACCGGCACCCGCACCAGCTGCAATCATCTGCCGTCGATGATCTGGGGAAGTGGGAACCCAACGACTCATCCCTGCTGCCAAACCTGCCCCCACTTGGACAGTAGGGCCTTGCCGTCCTAGAGTCATGCCAGAACCAATGGCGACGATCGCACTGAGTAACTTCACACCCGCTACCCGCCAAGATAATGTCACAGGCACATTAGCCAGAGAAGCTTTGACTTGTGGAATACCGCTACCAGAAGCCTCTGGTGCTAATCTATCCACCAACCATCCAGCCAGAAATCCCAGGACAAGACCAATTGCAGGTAGTACCAGCCATGCCGGGAAAAGGTGGGTAGTATGCACTCGCCATGTCCCCAGCCATCCCGATCCGACTTTTAGGAATACCGCAGATAGGGCAGCAACCAGACCGATAATACAGGCTTCGGCGATCGCTAAACCTCTTCTAGGCTGCCACCAGGTGCGAAAACGCTGATTCATACCAGTTTTGGATTTTAAATTTTGGATTACAAATCTTTCCTAAAAAGCTGTTTAGTGGAATCTTAGAGGATGGTTTAAAAGCCTATATCAAGGCTCATATCCCCGACTTCTTAAAGAAGTCGGGGATATTGTTATTCACAAATAATTTAGGATCGCTATACAAAAGCACTCTCCCCAATTACGAATTACGAATTACGAATTACGAATTATTTAATTGCTTCTTCCCGTAGTAGATAGCCCTTCTACGATCAGAGACGGAGTATAACAAGAACCATTCCAATCAACATCGTTGCCTAGTGTAACCAATTGCTTCAGGGCTGTGTAAACATTACCTGCAACCATCGTATCCTTAACACGCCCAATTACTTGACCATTTTGGACGCGGTAGCCTAAATCGACGTTGATCGAAAAATCTCCAGAAATACTGCCGCCACCACCCAACATTTGATCGACAATCAAGCCATCATCTAGTTGTTGAATCAAATCTGGTAGCGATGCCGATCCGGGCTGGATGAGAAAATTAAATAAACCAGGGGTAGGATAGCTACCTAAACCAGGGCGAAAACCATTTCCAGTGGTGTTTGTACCCAGTTGGGAGCCGATGGTGCGATCGCTATAGAAATGCTGTAAAGTTCCGTTTTGGATAAATACCAGAGATTGAGTAGGAGTGCCTTCATCATCAAAAGGGCAACTGTAAGGGCCAGCTTCTGGATCTTGGTAGATGGTGAGACTAGGTGCAACTACTTCCTTACCCAAACGTTCTACCCAAGGTGAAGCTGCTTCTAAAACTCGCTTGCCATTCAAAGCGGCTTGTACAGTACCCCAAAGCATATCGGCGGCTTTAGAAGTGAATAAAATTGGGACTCGACCAGTAGGAGGTGAGATATTTTCACTCGACCAAATTAACCGTTGTAAAATTTGGTTAGCTAATCTCTCTGGATCGAGTTCCCCACGCTTGGTTTGACCATCAGCAACACTTAAAAAATCATCACCACGCACCCATTCTGCTGATATATAGCAGCTGAGGGTAGTGTCAGTATAGTGACAATCTAAACCTTTGGTGTTGACTAGTCTGGTGGTTTCAATATCACATTCCCAGTCACCATTGCATACAACATCGGGATAGGCATCACGGATGAGTGCGATCGCTTCTTTGCCCCAGTCCACCAAAACCTCTATCGGTAAACTTTCTCCTAAATCGGGGTAGGAGGGCTGAAAGTTAGAGCCTAATTCTATAGTTTCCGGTTGATTTAGTTGACTCAGAGCCAGAGCTTTTTCCACCATTACTTCGGCTAAGACAGAACCGTAAGCTACCGTCAGTCCCGGACGCCCGTTTCGCCAAAGCCGTAGCGCTGTGCCTTCAGATTGGTTAGTTTCTAGCTGTTTGAGTCGGTTTGCCTCAAAAAACACTGGGCGAGAAAGCGATCGCGACTGATACACTTCAGCAGTTTCTGCTCCAGATTTTATAGCTAGTTCCAGCAACTGTTCGGCTAGTGTATCTTGTGACAAATTTTCAGAACCCATGACCCTTAGTGAATTGTGGATTTTGAACCGCATATCAACGCTATCTTTTGAGAAGTGCGATGTCTACGACGAGCTACGCCTACGCACTTTCCAATGATGAACGCAGATAACTATCCAAAAATCATCAATGTTTCTTTACAGTTACGATTTGAAACCGCAGATCGACACTGATGGACGCAGTTAATTATCCCAAATCATTGTCATGTCTCAACGGATATTGTCATTTGTAATTGGGGATTGGGGATCGGGCATTGGGCATTGGGCATGGTTATTCTCCTTATCTCCCCAGTTCCCAATCCCTAGTCCCCAGTCCCCAATCCCCATTACCCCTTATCCCCAGAGGGGGCCCCACCATCCCCAGTCCCCAGTCCCCAGTCCCCAATCCCCAATCCCCAATCCCCAGCCCATTTTCACAAATTAACCTCTTGCAACAGCCAAAAACCAGCAAAAGATTCTGCTTTGGGATCGGACTGTACCCCGATAAAATGTACTCCATTCGCTTTTTGCTTGGCTGCTTCAAAAGCTTTGGCTTCTGCTAAGATTTGAGGTTTTTTGATATTTGCCACAATCCAGCTTTCAGTTACACCAGTTTCTAAAAGCAATCTCGCCTCTTGGTTAGCGTCAAATTTTAAAAAAGCTAACTCCAAACCAGACATCCAGCCAGCCAAGGGTAGCGCTCTCGATGAGAAAATCAAAATACCAGGGATACGCGCTTCGGGTGAAACTTTCGCCAACTCTAAAGGGAAAGCTTCACCAAAACCAATTTCCCACTCTGGCATATCAGCAAAATCCGCAGCATCTAAGGTAACAAATACCCACTGCTGTCCTTCCAAAGCATCTGGTAAACGTTGTGGCAAAGGTTTTTCTAAGCGGACTGAGGGATTAGTCCCCCCTTGATACCCTGTCTCTTGAGGATAGACTTCTTCCATCCGCTGTTCTAACCATTGATTGAGAACCAAAGTCCGGCGGCTAGGCTGGGCGGGAATACCCAAATCTTGGCAAGCTTTAGTAATCATATTGTTCATTTGGCGGCGGAAAAAGCGGATTTTAATTGGTGCTTTTCCAGCTTGGTTAATAGCCTCCTGCAATGCTGTCCGCAACCAGACCGAATTTACCTGGGTACTGGGACAATATTGAGCATAGCGAAACAAAGAGTCTACTTTTGCGCCGATATCCAAGGGGCTTTCGCAGACTAAGACTTCCCAAACTTTTTTTTGATTAGCGTCCAAAATCGGACGAGAGTAAAAATCGATTTCCCAAATACTGCCCATGTTTTGCGGTAAAAATCTGGCTGTTATGTTTTCCTGATATCTCGATCATACGAGTGTTGGGGCAGCAGGGGAATAAGGGAGTGGGGAGTGGGGAGTTGGAGCAAGGGGGATGAACGAGTCTTTGAGGTGGATAATATAAATACTAAGCATGTCAGACTTAGAGGTTTTATGTCCCTGACGCTTTAAAACTTGGAAAAAATGCAACAACAGTACAGTAAGTACAGTACCCCAGCGATCGCATGAAACTATTCAATGGCAATTAAGATAATCTTAAAAGACCCTACAGAGGTAGATGAATGCAACTAGAAGATTATTTTGAGTTTTTAGACCCAGATGACATCCGTATCAAAGGCCATCGCATTGGTATTGATAATGTGATTCAATATTACTTGCAAGGATATTCACCAGAGGAAATTATAGACGAATTACCTTCCCTGAATTTGGAGAAAATTTACGCTACGTTTACCTACTATCTGCATAATCGTGTTGAAATAGATGCTTATATGTTGCGGCTAGCAAAGTGGCGAGAACAGCGCTATCAAGAATCATTAGCTAATCCTTCACCTTTGATGCAACGTTTAAGAGTATTAAAGGCGCAACGTGAGCAGGAGTTGCTAAACTCTTGGTGAAGGTACGTTTTCTCATTGATGAAAATTTGTCGCCCAAACTGAAGATAGCTGTTTTGCGCTTCAATCCAGCAATAGATATTCTGCGCGTAGGCGAGGCGATGCCGAAGTACCACCATTAGGTAGGCTTGACCCAAATATCCTGCGCTACCTGGAATTATCCCAACGAATATTGGTTACAGACAACCGCAAAAGTATGCCCCAACATCTGGAAGAACACTGGGGAGATGGAGGACATATTTGGGGACTAGTTTGGTTGCGTTCCAGTGGAAACCTGAGTATTTGGGCAGAAACAATTTATTTGATTTGAGAAACGACTGAGGCAGAAGAGTGGATTGATAGATTGGATTGGATTCCACTTTAAAAAAAATTTGGCGTTGTTAAATTGAAAGTATCCCCTCATTTTCCACGGTCGATCCAAACACCTCTGAGTCCAGCTGCTTTAGCTGCATGATAATCTTCTACAATGCTATCGCCGATATGCCACGCCGCCTCTGGGGAACATTTATGTTTGTCTAAGGCAATGGCAAAAATTTGCGGGTCGGGTTTAGCTGCACGTACCTGCGTAGAAATGGTGACGGAGGTAAAAAACTCTCTCAATCCCAAACTTTGCAATACTGAGTAAATCCGAGAATCAAAATTGGACAACACCCCCAAGCTAACTCCCAACCGCCGCCAGTTGATTAAAGCTGGTAAAACATCAGGATAGACAAACCACGGTTCGCCAGTGCCAAAGTGGATGTAAAGTTCGCTAAAAAAAGCCGAAAAGTCAGAAAATTCCTTGAGAACACCTGCCCTTTCAAAAGTGTTCAGAGCAATTATCCGCCACCAATCAAACTCGCGCTGGGGAATATCTTGCAGTTCTGCATCTGGAAATATCGGTGGCGGCGCTGTTTTAAAGCTTTGGATGAAAGCTGTATTTAATGTTTCGGCTGAAACTGTAACGCCAAATTCCTGGGCTATCTGACTATAAACTTCGCCCACACCACCTTTGACATCGAAAAGTGTACCCACAGCATCTAAAAAAATAACTTTCGGTTGTTCCATTAAAGTTTGAAAATTTTGAATGTTGAATTTTAGATTTTGGCTTATTAAGAGCTTCTGTGGGTAGAGTTTAGCATCTGCTAAGTAGATTGGCGGAAATTAAACAAATCATCGTAAATGTATTGGTTTTTTTACCAATGCCCAATTCGCAATTCCCAACCTTGAAAGTTACCTTGAAAGTGTTTCTATAATCGGACGGAATAGCCAATTAAAACCAACTTTCAGCTGATGGTCTAAAGTTGGCAATCTATATAAATAAGCAGCACGGCGAGCGACGTATGCTAAGGGGCCATCTAGTTTAATTCCCAAACCAGTGAGAGTAGCGTTGTCTATTCCTAGCGCCATCATTTCTCCTAACTGTTGGTAGTGGAAGGGAAGGAGGGGGCGATTAGTCAGAGTTGCCCAGATATTCCAAGCAGTATAATCAGCTTGTTGAAAAGCCGCTTGTGCCGTAGCGGGGACTTGCTGTCCTTCAGCATCATGACAGTCTGCTAAATCTCCCAAGGCAAAGATTTCTGGACGATCGAGGACTTGCAGATTGGATGTAGTGATGATTTGACCGCGCTGATTTTGCTTGAGAGGAAGAGATTTTACTACGGGCGCAACCCTAGTTCCTACAGTCCAAATTACCAAATCCACGGGAATCGTGTCTAACTGGTTTTTGTACTCTAGGGAAATGCTATTTTGCTCGATTGATTCAACTTTGGTTTCTAAGTCAATAAATACACCACGGGCATCTATTGCTTTCTTTGCTGCTTCCCGATTGAACTCTGGGGAAGTTCGCAAAATTTGGTCGGCGATTTCAACGATCCGAAAGCGTCCTCTTTCGCCTAGTCTGTCAGCTAACTTACAAGCTAACTCTACACCACTGTAGCCAGCCCCAACGATCGCTACCCGAATTTTATCAGCATCCGATTCTTCTAAAAATCGCAGGCGTTCTTCTAAACGATAAGCATCAGAGATGGTGCGGAATGTGTAGGCGTAAGCTGCCGCACCAGGGACTAAATCTAGCGGTGTCTCACCTCCTAGCGCCAGCACCAATCGGTCATAAGGGATTTCCGGGCCTTCTTGGATATTTACCCGTTGCTGGTCGATGTCAATTCCAGACACAACACCTTGATAAAAACGCACCCCTGTGCCTTGTAAAATTTCTTCAAAGGGTGGGGCAATTTCCCAGGTTTGCAGTTCGCCAGTGAGTAATTCGTAAAGTAAAGGAGAGAATAGGAAGCGATCGCTTTGATCTATTAGAACAATTTCGGGTTTTTGCGTAGATTCCCAAGGTAATTGGCTTAACCGCAAGGCTGTGTAGAGACCACCAAAGCCTCCACCAAGGATACAAATTCTAGAAGTTTGTTCAGTCATCTATTCTATGTTATGGAAGAATCAATATTAATTAGGCAACTAACTTCAGGGTAACTGAAAGTTTAGGTTTCAAAACCCTCCATTTGTATGAATGGTTTTAACATCGGTAACTCAACACTGCTTCGGTGAGACAAAAGGTGGATGAACGAGTCTTTGATGTGGATTCATCCAGTTCAAAGGTGGATGAATGAGTCTTCGATCTGGATTCATCCAGTTCAAAGGTGGATGAACGAGTCTTCGATCTGGATTCATCCAGTTCAAAGGTGGATGAACGAGTCTTCGATCTGGATTCATCCAGTTCAAAGGTGGATGAACGAGTCTTTGATGTGGATTCATCCAG